>NZ_DASYZI010000312.1:0-16191 GCF_035946395.1 Actinocrinis sp. | reverse complement strand
TCGCCGTCGCGTTCGTGGAGGTATGCGGCCACCGCGGCATAGCGGGGCAGTGACGGGTCCAGTGCCGCAAGTGCCGCCAGGCCGGCGCGCGGTCCGTCGGCCTCGCCGACGGCGACCGCTCGGTTGAGCCGGACGATCGGGCTGTCGGTCAGGCGGGTGAGTTCGTCGTACCACTCGACGATTTGCACCCAATCGGTCTCGTCGGCGGTGAGCGCGTCGGCGTGCAGGGCGGCGATGGCGGCTTGGGCCTGGAACTCGCCGAGTCGGTCGCGGGCCAGCGCCGTCTGGAGGATCTCGACGCCTTCGGTGATCAGCGTGGTGTCCCATCGGGTGCGGTCCTGTTCGGCGAGCGGAACCAGGCTGCCGTCGGGTGCGGTCCGGGCGGCGCGCCGGGCGTGGTGGAGCAGCATGAGGGCGAGTAGGCCCGCCACCTCGGGATCATGGCTCTCCGAACTCGGCCTTGGCCTTGTGTGCGGCTGTAGGCTCGTCCGCCGCTGCGCGTCAACCGACCCTGCGCTGCCAGCCGTGGTCGAGTTCGAAGAGGGAGAGTGGTCGATCATGGTCGCGAGCTGTCGGGTGAGCCGGATGGCTTCGGCGGCCAAGTCGACGTCGCCGCTGTAGCCCTCATTGAAGACCAGGTAGAGGACGCGCAGTACGGTCGCGACGTCACCGGGCCGGTCGAGCCGCACGCCGGAGACGGTGCGTTTGGCGCGGCTGATGCGCTGCGCCATGGTCGGCTCGGGTACCAGGTAGGCCTGGGCGATCTGGCGGGTCGTCAGGCCGCCGACGGCGCGCAGCGTGAGCGCGACCGCGGACGCCGGGGCCAGCGAGGGGTGGGCGCACAGGAAGTAGAGCCGGAGCGTGTCGTCCACGGCGGGCACCGGACCGGCGGAAGGCGCGTCCTGCACGGCGAGTTCGCGCCCCCGCCGCGACGCCTCGGAGCGCGCGGCGTCGAGGAACCTGTGCCAGGCGGCCGTGACGAGCCAGGCCTTCGGATCGCGCGGCGGATCGTCCGGCCAGGTTTCCAGCGCGCGGATCAGCGCCTCCTGCACCGCATCCTCGGCCGACGCGAAGTCGGCTCCGCGCCGGACGAGGATGGCGATCACCGCGGGCACGAGCTCCCGCAGCAGCGACTCGTTCACTCGGTTACCGTGGGCGCCAAGGCCAGGAACGGGCGCAGTTCGAGCCATTCGTGGATCGGCTTTCCGCCCGCGCCGGGAGCGGCCGACAGTTCCCCGGCCAGCTCAAGGGCGCGCTCGTAGCTGTCGACGTCGATCACCATCCAGCCGGCGATCAGATCCTTGGTCTCGGCGAACGGGCCGTCGGTGACCGGCGGGCGGCCCTCGCCGCCGTAGCGGACGAACGTGCCCTCGGGGGCGAGCGCCTGGCCGTCGACGAACTCGCCGGTCGCCTCCAGCCGGGCCGCCCAGTCGCTCATGTACTTCATGTGGGCCGAGATCTCCGCCTCGGTCCACCGGTCCATCGGCACGTCGTTGAGCGCAGCCGGGGCGCCGCGGTAGTGCTTGAGCAGCAAGTACTTGGCCATCGTGATTCTCCTGAGCGCTGTTGCGACCCATTGTGGCCGCGTTCACCGCGGAGACGGAGCCGGCCGGGCGTTCTCGACATCGCCGCCCGGATTCTTCACCCGGGTTGTCTCCGCCGGGTTGTCTCCGCTCTCGGAACTCGGCCGTGGCTGCGGTGTAGGGCCGGCCGACGCGGCGGCGGACGAGCCCGCAGCCGCACACGAGGTCCCCGGCCGAGTTCGCAGAGCCGTCAACGCGGCAAGTCGATGCCGTACTCGCGGATCTTGCGGTAGATGGTGGCCCGGGACATGCCGAGCGCGGTCGCGGCGCCGGATCGGCTGCCGCAGGCGTTGATCAGGCTCTGCACGATCGCGTCACGTTCCATGGCTTCCAGCGGCGAGAGCACGCGCCGGGTGGCGCTGCGGCAGTGCGCCGGAAGGTCGTCCGGCTGGATCGCGCCGGTGCGACGGTGTTGGACGACGGTGGCGAGGGCCGAGCGCAGCGCGGTCACGTTTCCGGGCCAGGCGTTGCGCATGAGCAATTGCAGCGCGGCCGGTGAGCACGTCAGGTTCGTGGCGGACGACAGGGACCTGAGCAGGTAGGGGACGAGCTCGGGCAGGTCCTCGATGCGGTGGCGCAGCGCGGGCGCCTCGACCGTTCCCGCGAAGACGCCGAGCAACTCGCTCTGCTCTTCGGCGAGCGCCAGGGTGTGCGTGGCGGCGATCCAGTGCCGGTGCCCGTTCCTGGCGCCCTCCTGCCGCGCCTGCTGGAGGACGGCGGTCAGGGCGCGGCCGGCGGCGGGGGAGAGGCGGTCGATGTGCCGCAGGACGAGCGTGCTCGGCCGGTCGCGCAGTTCCCGCTGCACGGCGGCGAGGAACTCGGACGGACGGGTGGCGTGCTCGGCGTCGAGGACGCGGAAGCGGCCGGCCGGGTCGTGGCGCAGGTGCACGGCCCGCAGCAGCGCCAGCTTTCCGGTGCCCGCCTCGCCCCGGACGGTCACCCACTGGCCGGTCGTGTAGTGCCGGTCCGTCTCGTCGCAGGCCCGCCGCCATGCGGGCGAGGAACCTGCCACGCCCGGAAGCACGATGCCCGCCGGGCTTGCGGCGGTGCGGGCCGCCGGGTCGGGTTCGCAGAGGCGGACCTCGACGACCGCTCCGACCGGCGTGGAACCCACGTACACCACCTGCCGGGCGAGCCTGGCTCTGGTGCCGCTGGGCAGTTCGACCTCGTCGACGGCGCCGCGCTGCTGCGGCTCCTGGAGCGGGCCGGCCGATTCCGCGGCACAGGCGAGCAGGGCCGCCTGGTCGGCGGGCGTGAGGGCGTCGCGGGCGTGGTCGTTCATCATGACGACGTCGGTGGTCAGGGCGAACACGATGCGCCCGGGACGCCTGGTGGCCTTGAGATAGGCGTGCAGGAGTGCGGTCTCCCGCAGCCCGGTGTGGGTGACCAGTTCCCGCTCGATGTGCTGCGCGGTGTTGCGGGCCAGCGCGAGCAGCAGCGGGCCGGCGTCCTCGCTCCAGCACGTCAGGTCCAGGACGCCGAGCAGGCGGCCGGTGAGCGGGTGGCGGACGGGCACGCCGGCGCAGCCGAGGCTTTCGAGGTTCGACGCGTAATGCTCGTGCCCGAAGACGCCGGTGGCCTGGCCGCCTTCCAGCGCGGTGCCTATGCCGTTGGTGCCGACGAATTGCTCCGCGTAGCTGAATCCGGGGGCCAGCTGCACGCGGTCGAGCTCCCGCCGCAGTTCGGGGTCGCCGGTACGGCGGTCAAGCACCACGCCTTGGGCGTCGGTGAGGATGATGCTCACCGCCGAGTCGGCGGTCTGCTCCGTCAGCCGCTTGAGCACCGGGCCCGCGCTGTGGACCAGCGGGACGTGCGGATCCGGGTCGCGCACGTAGGGCAGCTCGATCTGGTCGGCCGCGACCTTCCAGTCGCGCGAGCGCGACCAGGACGCGGCGATGATCTGCCGCACGCCCCCGGTGTCGATGGCGCCGGCGCTGATGAACTTCTCCCGCGCCCGGGCGAGCCGGCCGGAGGGCACGATGACGGCTTCCGGCGGGCCCGGGCTCTCTAAGTTGGCCGACGGCACTGTCGCCTCCCTGCATGGGCCGCACCCCATTGCTTTCGGAGAGTAGCAATGTCGTTTCCCCGACGTAAACGGAATGCGGAAAAAGGGCTCTGACCGGCTGTCTCAGATTGAGACGGCGCGGCCGTCCCGGCCGGGTTGTCATGGGTGGCGCAAGGCGCACCTTCCCCGCCACAGGAGGCACGCAGTGAGCCGACAGAGTCTGAGCAAGGCGCACAAGAAGATCACCGAACTGTCCTGGGAGCCGACCTTCGCCACACCCGCCAACCGGTTCGGCACCGACTACAAGTTCGACAAGGCACCGAAGAAGGACCCGCTCAAGCAGATCCTGCGCTCCTACTTCCCGATGGAGGAGGAGAAGGACAACCGTGTGTACGGCGCGATGGACGGCGCGATCCGCGGCAACATGTTCCGCCAGGTGCAGGAGCGGTGGATGGAATGGCAGAAGCTGTTCCTCTCGATCATCCCGTTCCCGGAGATCTCCGCCGCCCGGGCCATGCCGATGGCGATCGACGCGGTCCCGAACCCCGAGATCCACAACGGCCTGGCTGTGCAGATGATCGACGAGGTCCGCCACTCGACGATCCAGATGAACCTCAAGCGCCTGTACATGAACCACTACATCGACCCCGCCGGGTTCGACATCACCGAGAAGGCGTTCGCGAACAACTACGCGGGCACCATCGGTCGGCAGTTCGGCGAGGGGTTCATCACCGGCGACGCGATCACGGCCGCGAACATCTACCTGACCGTCGTCGCGGAGACCGCGTTCACCAACACCCTGTTCGTCGCGATGCCCTCCGAGGCCGCGGCCAACGGCGACTACCTGCTGCCGACGGTCTTCCACTCGGTGCAGTCGGACGAGTCCCGGCACATCTCCAACGGCTACTCGATCCTGCTGATGGCGCTCGCGGACGAGGACAACCGCCAGCTGCTGGAACGGGATCTGCGCTACGCGTGGTGGAACAACCACTGCGTCGTCGACGCGGCGATCGGCACGTTCATCGAGTACGGATCCAAGGACCGGCGCAAGGACCGCGACAGCTACGCGCAGATGTGGCGCCGGTGGATCTACGACGACTACTACCGCAGCTACCTGATCCCGCTGGAGAAGTACGGCCTGGTCATCCCGCACGACCTGGTCGAGGAGGCGTGGAACCGGATCTACGAGAAACACTACGTGCACCGGGTCGCGCAGTTCTTCGCCACCGGCTGGCCGGTCAACTACTGGCGCATCGACCCGATGACCGACCGCGACTTCGAGTGGTTCGAGGAGAAGTACCCGGGCTGGTACAACCAGTTCGGCCGCTGGTGGGAGGCGTACAACCGGCTGCGCTACCCGGGGCGCAACAAGCCGATCGCGTTCGAGGAGGTCGGGTACGAGTACCCGCACCGCTGCTGGACGTGCATGGTGCCGTGCCTGATCCGCGAGGACATGGTCGTCGACGAGGTCGACGACCAGTGGCGCACCTACTGCTCCGAGACCTGCCACTGGACCGACAAGACGGCGTTCCGCCCCGAGTACGAGGGGCGCGCGACCCCGAACATGGGCCGGCTGACCGGCGCGCGGGAGTGGGAGACGCTGCACCATGGCCAGGACCTCGCCGACATCATCGCCAAGCTCGGCTACGTGCGCGACGACGGCAGGACGCTGATCCCGCAGCCGCACCTGGACCTGGACGACCCGAAGAAGCTGTGGACGCTCGACGACATGCGCGGCATCACCTTCAACAGCCCCAACGTGCTGCTGAACCAGATGTCGCCCGCGCAGCGCGAGGCGCACGTCGCCGCGTACCGGGCCAACGCCAACGTCACCCCGGTCGGCTGAGCCCGATCCGCCGGTCGTGATCGGTAGGACACGGCCCCAGACTGGTCCCCGCCGCGGCCTGATCGTCGCGGCGGTCGCGGCGGGGACCCTCCAAGAATCAGCGAGGAGCAAGCAGACCCATGGGCGACACGCACAAGGTCCGGTTCGAGCCCGTCGGCATCGAGATCGACGTCGCCGAGGACGAGACGGTCCTCAACGCCGCCTTCCGGCAGGGCGTGATGCTGATCCACGGCTGCAAGGAAGGCCAGTGCTCGGCGTGCAAGTCCTTCCTGCTCGACGGCGACCTACAGATGGCCCGCTACTCCACCTTCGCCCTGCCCGACTTCGAGAAGGACGAGGGCTACGTCCTGCTGTGCCGGTCGCACGTCTACGCCGACACCGAGATCGAGCTGGTCAACTACGACGAGGACATGATCCGCTCCGGCCTGCCGGTGGTCGCCGAGCGCGCCGAGGTGGCGCACCTGGCGCAGCTCACGCACGACATCAGCCTGCTGCGGCTGGCGCTGCCGGCCGGGTCCCCGTTCCGATTCCACCCGGGTCAGTACGTGGACATCACCGTCCCCGGTACCGCCGAGCACCGCTCGTTCTCGATGGCCAACACGTCCCCGGCGGACGGCTACCTCGAATTCATCATCAAGCGCTACCCGGGCGGCGCGTTCTCCGGCCTGCTGGAGAACGGCCTTGCCGTCGGCGACGGGCTTGACCTGCGCGGACCGTACGGCAGCTTCACCCTGCGCGTCGCCTCCGACCGCCGCCTGGTGTTCGTCGGCGGGGGCGCCGGCATGGCCCCGATCCTGGCGCTGCTGCGGCAGATGGCGGACAGCGGCAGCGAGCGCGAAGCCGTGTACTACTACGGCGCCCGCACCGAGCGCGACCTGTTCCACCTCGACGAACTCATGGACCTGGCGCTGCGGCTGCCCGGGTTCACGTTCGTGCCCTGCCTGTCGGAGTCCCGGCCCACCGACTGGAGGGGCGAGGCCGGCCTGGTCACCGACGTGCTCGCCCGCGGGGAGGACCGCCTCGCCGACTGCGACGTGTACCTGTGCGGCCCCCCGCCGATGATCGACGCCGCACTACCGATGCTGGCCGGCCTCGGCGTGCCCGACAGCCAGATCTTCTACGACAAGTTCACCACGACTAGCGCTTGAGAGAGGTGCCGCTCATGGCTTCCACCCAGCAGGCCCCGAGGAGCTTCCCGAGCATCGAGTTCACCGGAGCCGAGGCGGGGCTGAAGGAGTTCCCGGGCTCCGCAAGCCGCTCCTACAACTACTTCACCCCGCAGCGGGCGCGGGCGACCATGTACGAGGACGTCACCGTCGACGTGCAGCCCGATCCCGAACGGCACCTGAGCCAGGGCTGGATCTACGGGTTCGCCGACGGCAAGGGCGGCTACCCCAAGGACTGGACCTGGCTGCGCTCGGCCGACTGGCACCGCTTCCTCGACCCGAACGAGGAGTGGGAGCAGACGATCTACCGCAACAACTCCAACGTGGTGCGGCAGATCCAGCTCAACCTACAGAACGCGAAGAACGCCGGCGCCTACAGCACCTGGACGGGCACCTGGGTCACGTTCCTGGAACGGCACCTCGGCGCGTGGATGCACGCCGAGCACGGCTTGGGCATGCACGTGTTCACCTCCGAGCAGCGCTCCGCGCCCACCAACATGATCAACACCGCGATCGCGGTGAACAGCGCGCACAAGCTGCGCTTCGCCCAGGACCTGGCCCTGTACAACCTGGACCTCTCCGAGGCCGGCATCGGCTTCGACGGCGCCGCGCACAAGCAGGTATGGCACCACGACCCGGTCTGGCAGGGCGTGCGCGAGAACGTCGAGCGGCTGACCGCCATCGAGGACTGGGCCGAGTCGCTGTTCGCCACGAACGTGGTCTTCGAGCAACTGGTCGGGGCGCTGTTCCGCAGCCACCTGGTGATGCAGGTCTCCGCACGCAACAACGACTACGTCACCCCGACGCTGGTCGGCACCGGCGAGCACGACTACGACCGCGACCTGCGCTACACCCGCGCCCTGTTCCGGATGCTGACCGCGGACGAGGCGCACGGCGCGCACAACCGCGGGGTGTTGCAGCAGTGGCTGGAGCGCTGGGTCCCGCTCAGCGTGGCCGCCGCGCGCACGCTACAGCCGATCTGGTCCCAGCCGAGCGACCGGAGCGTCACGTTCGCCACCTCCTTCCAGGTCGCGGCCTCGGGCCTGCGCTCCGTGCTCGCCGACCTGGACCTGACCGAGCCGAAGGGACTGGACAAGTGACCGCCAGCACCAGCAGCGCCAACTCAGCGTTCGACGTCAACCGCACCTTCTCCAACATGTGTGGCGTCACCCTGATGAACAACCAGAACGGGCACGTCGTCGCCGCGGTCATGCGGGCCAAGGACGGCGTGAGCGTCGAGGAGTACCCGTCGATGATCCGCGTCGACGGCGTCGGCTCGCTCCTGTTCGACTTCGACGAGATCACCGAGGCCATCGGCTTCGAGTTCGACCAGTCGGACTTCGAGGAGATCATGTCGACCCACTACGGGCGGATGGTCCACTTCGACGACAAGACCATGCTCTTCGCCAGCCCCGAGGCGGCGGCGCAGTACATCGACTTCGACCTCAAGCCGGTCCGGTAGACCCGGCGTCCACACGGCACCATCCCACCCCCCCACGAAGAGGAGCAGGTACTCCCATGTACAGCAAGGACGGAGTGGATTACTTCGTGGTCGACGGCCACATCCACTTCTGGGACGCCAGCGAGCAGAACACCGCCAACCGGTACGGCGAGGGCTTCATCCGCTGCTTCTACGACTACCAGCGCAACCTGAGCCCGGCGCAGTGGGTGTGGCCGCTGGAGAAGTTCCGCAAGTACTCCGAGGGCGACCTCGTCCACGACCTGTTCGACACCGGATACGTGGACGTGGGCATCTTCCAGCCCACCTACCTCTCGGAGTTCTACACCAAGGGCTTCAACACCACCGAGGACAACGGGCTGATCGCCGAGAAGCACCCGGGCCGCCTCATCGTCAACGGCTCCTGGGATCCGCGCGCCGGCGAAGCAGGGCTCGGCGACCTTGAGCGTCTCGCCGACCGCTGGCGACTGCGCGGCGTCAAGCTCTACACCGCGGAGTGGCGCGGCGACTCCAAGGGCTGGAAGCTGACCGACCCGATGGCCCAGGAGTACCTGGCCAAGTGCGCCGATCTCGGCATCCGCAACATCCACGTGCACAAGGGCCCGACCATCTGGCCGCTGAACCGTGACGCCTTCGACGTCGCCGACATCGACCACGCGGCGACCGCGTTCCCCGAGCTCAACTTCATCGTGGAGCACTCCGGGCTGCCGCGGCTTGAGGACTTCTGCTGGATCGCCACGCAGGAGCCGAACGTGTACGCGGGCCTGTCGGTCGTCATGCCGTTCATCCACTCGCGGCCGCGCTACTTCGCGCAGGTGCTTGGCGAGCTGCTCTACTGGCTGGACGAGGACCGGATCAGCTTCGGCAGCGACTACGCGATCTGGAGCCCGCGCTGGCTGATCGAGCAGTTCGTCGACTTCCAGATCCCCGAGGACCTACAGTCCGAGTACGGGGTGCTGACCACCGACGTCAAGCGCAAGATCCTCGGGCTGAACCTGGCCCGGCTGTACGACATCGAGGTCCCCGAGCGCGCGCGGATCCACGCCGAGCCCGCCGCAGTAGGAAGCGTTGCGGTGGGAAGCGCTGCGGGAGGCGCGGGACGATGAGCGCCCCCACCATCGCCGTGCCGCTGAGCACCGAGACGGAGATCATCGGCTCCGCCACGGAACTCATCGGCATCGGCGAGCAGCGCCTCGGCGAGGTGGCCGCCGCCCTGGCCGGCGTGCTGGATCCCGAACTGGACCGGCCGATCACCGAGCTCGGATTCGTCCGCGGCATCACGGTAAGCGACGCCGACGTGAAGGTACGACTGCGGCTGCCCACCTATTTCTGCGCCCCGAACTTCGCGTGGCTGATGGTGGACGACTGCCAGCGGACGCTGGCCGCACTGCCGTGGTCGCGGCAGGTCACCGTCGTGCTCGAAGACCACTTCGCCGCGGCCGAGATCAACCGGGGCGTCGCGGCCGGCGAGCGTTTCGCCGACGCGTTCCCCCTGCTGGCCGACGCGGACGGCCTCCAGGAACTTCGTGCGAAATTCCTGCGCAAGGGGCTGCTCGCCGCGCAGGCGTGCGCCGTGACCCGGCTCCAGGAGAGCGGCTGGACCGACATCCGGATCGCCGGCGCCACCCTCGGCGAACTGCCGCGCGCGCAGGCGGCGAAGCTGATCCGCCGTCGCACCACCCTCGGCCTGACCGCCGAGGCGGGCGACCCGGCCTTCACCGACGAGCACGGCGCGCCGGTCCCGGCCGAAGCGATGCGGGACCATCTGCGCCGCTGCCGGACCACCGCGGTCGGCGTCAGCGCCAACAACCAGATCTGCCAGGGCCTGCTCGCCGCCCGCTACGGCGACGGCGACAGCGGCTCGGACGGCGAGGTTCGATTCGTCGACCGGCCCGAAGGAGGGATCCGATGAAGGCCGTACGCCTGCACGCCTACCATCGCACCCCGACCGTGGACGAGGTGCCCGAGCCGAAGATCACCGGGCCGCTCGACGTGATCGTCCGCGTCGGCGGGGCCGGAGTGTGCCGCACGGACCTGCACATCGTGGAAGGCCAGTGGGAGGCCAAATCGGGTGTCGCGCTCCCGTACATCCAAGGGCACGAAAACGCCGGTTGGGTGCACGAGGTCGGCAGCGCCGTCACCAACGTCGCGGTCGGCGACGCGGTGATCCTGCACCCGCTGGCCACCTGCGGACTGTGCGCGGCGTGCCGGCGCGGCGACGACGTGCACTGCGAGAACTCCGCGTTCCCCGGCATCGACTCCGACGGCGGCTTCGCCGAGCTGATCCGCACCAGTGCCCGCTCCGTGGTGAAGCTCGCCCCCGGGCTGCGGCCCGAGGCCGTCGCAGCGCTCGCAGATGCGGGGCTGACGGCGTATCACGCGGCGAAGAAGGCCGCCGCGCGGCTGCGGCCGGGCGACCGGGCGGTGGTCATCGGCGCCGGAGGGCTCGGGCACATCGGCATCCAGGTGCTGCGTGCGCTCTCCCCTGCGGAGCTGATCGTCGTGGACAGTTCGCCCGACGCGCTCGTGCTCGCGCAGACCGTGGGAGCGCACCACTCGGTGCCCGTCGACGGCAGGCAGGTCGAGAGCGTCCTCGACTTGACCGCCGGTGGTCGCGGCGCGCAGGTGGTGCTGGACTTCGTCGGCGAGAAGGGTTCGCTCGCCGACGGCGTCGGGATGCTGCGCCGCGCCGGGGACTACCACGTCATCGGCTACGGCGGGGTGCTCAGCGTCCCCACCATCGACATCATCTCCACCGAGATCAACTTCGTCGGCAACCTGGTCGGCTCGTACACCGACCTGGTCGAGCTGATGGCCCTGGCCGCCCGCGGCCTGGTCACCCTGCACACCGTCACCTACCCGCTGGAGGCGGCGCCCCAAGCGCTGGACGACCTCGACCGCGGGCTGGTGCGTGGGCGAGCCATCCTCGTGCCCTGATCACCTGGGACCCGGAGCACCTGGACCAGCCCGACCCGAGACCCTGTCCAACCAGGAGCCTGGTCCGACCCTGAACCCAGTCCAACCCTGAGCCCAGTCCAACCCTGAACCCCGACCGGCCGACATCCCGCCAGTCGAAACCCCGACCGCCCGAAACGCGGTGGCGGCGGCCCGTCCTCACTCTCAGGGCGCCTTCAGGGGCCGCGCCCCCGGGCCGCCGCCGCCGCACCTTCGCGCACCCTACGCACACTTCGTGCGTCTTCGCCCCCTGCTCCAGCGCCGCCCGGCGCAGCGATGTCCGGAAAGGACGTAGTGAGATGGCCAAGGATCTGCGTTTCAACGTCGAAGCCCGGCAGCTCCTGGAGCAGGGCGTGAACGCCCTGGCGGACGCCGTGAAGGTGACGCTGGGGCCGAAGGGGCGCAACGCCGTCATCGAGAAGCTCACCGGCCCGCCCACCATCACCAACGACGGCGTCACCATCGCCCGGGAGATCCAGCTGCGCGACCCCTTCGCGAACATGGGCGCCCAGCTGGTCAAAGAGGTCGCCATGAAGACCAACGGCGCGGCCGGCGACGGCACTACCACCGCGACGGTCCTGGCGCAGGCCCTGGTCCGCGAGGGGCTCATGGCCGTGGAGGCGGGCGCCAACCCGATGCTGCTCAAGTCCGGCATCCACCAGGCCGTCCAAGCCGTGGTCGGCTCCCTCGCCGGTCAGGCCCGGCGGATCGGCGGCCAGGCGGACCTCGCCCACGTGGCCGCGCTCTCCGCGAACAACGACACCGAGATCGGTTCGGTCATCGCCGCCGCGATGGGCCGCGTCGGCGAGACCGGCGTGGTCACCGTCGAGGAGTCACCCGGCATCGGCCTGGACGTGACCTTCATCGACGGCGTCGAATTCGACCACGGATATCTGTCACCGTATATGGTGACCGACCGGGACCGGATGGAGACGGTCTTCGAGGACCCCTACATCCTGCTGACGAACGAGAAGATCACCACCGTCCGGGCCCTGATGCCGGTCCTCGAACAGGTCACTCGGGCCGGTGGCCCCTTGGTCGTCCTCGCCGAGACCGTCGACGGCCCCGCGCTCGGCATGCTGGTCACCAACAACGTGCACGGCACCTTCCGCTCCGTCGCCGTGCGTGCGCCCGGCTTCGGGCACCGCCGCGTCGCCGAACTCGAAGATCTCGCCGTGTTCACCGGCGGGCAGGTCGTGACCACCCAGGCCGGGCTCAGCCTGGAATCCGTGCGCCTCTCTCAGCTCGGACGCTGTCGCAGGATCACCGTCGCCGAGAACGGCACCACCCTCGTCGGCGGCGCCGGCTCGGAGCAGGACACGATCGCCCGTATCGAGCAGCTCAAGCGCGAGTACGAGCGCTGCGAGAACGAGCACGACCGGGACAGCCTCCAACTGCGCATCGCCCGCCTGTCCGGCAGCGTCGCGCTGATCAGGGTCGGGGCCGCGACCACGGTGGAGCTCAAGGAGATCCAGCACCGGGTCGAGGACTCGCTCGCCGCCACCCGGGCCGCGCTGGAGGAGGGCATCGTCGCCGGCGGCGGCACCGCCCTCGCCCAAGCAGCCCTCGAACTCGACCGCCTCGACCTGTCCGGCGACAGGGCCGTCGGGCGTGACATCGTCCGCCGCGCGCTCGCCGAACCGCTGCGCTGGATCGCGATCAACGCCGGATTCGACGGCCAGCAGGTGCACGACCACGTGATCGGCCTACCGGCCGGCCAAGGCTTCGACGCGCTCACCGGCGAGTACACCGACATGTTCGAGGCCGGCGTGATCGACCCGGTGAAGGTCACCCGCTGCGCTTTACAGAGCGCAGCGTCCATCGCCGCGCTGTTGCTGACCACTGAGACGCTCGTCGTCGAGGAGATCATCCAGAACCCCGGGGCCGTCGTGGCCCCCGGCTTCGGCGACCTGGCCGAGGGCATGGTCCGCCCGTCCAACATCTACTAGCCCTATCCATCAGCCCTCATCTATCAGCCCCCATCCACCAGCCGCGACTGACCAGGCACCCACCGGTCACTGGTCATTGGTTACTGGTCATTGGTTACTGGTTACTGGTCGAGCGACGAGGAGGCGGTCGCCGTGTTGATGAGCAGCCCACCCGCCCTTGCCCGCGCTTCCGCCGCCACCCGCTCCGACGCGGCCGTGCGTCTGCGGCACACGGCCAGATATCTCGGTCCGGCAGGCATCGCCGCGGTCGCGTACATCGACCCCGGCAACTTCGCCACCAACACCGCCGCCGGAGCCCGCTACGGCTTCACGCTGCTGTGGGTCGTCGTCGCCGCCAACCTGGTCGCGATGCTCGTGCAGTACCTGTCCGCCAAGCTCGGCATCGCGACCGGGATGAGCCTGCCTGAGATGTGCCGCCACCGCCTGGGCCGCCGACTCAGGATCGGGCTGTGGTTGCAGGCCGAGTTCGTCGTCATCGTCACCGACCTCGCGGAGGTGATCGGCGGCGCGCTCGGCCTGCAACTGCTGTTCCACACCCCGCCGTGGCTCGGCGGACTGCTCACCGGCGCCGCGATGATGCTGGTCCTGCTGTTCACGCAGCAGGGCCGCCGCCGCTTCGAGGCCGTCATCATCGCCTTGGTCGTCGTCGTGCTGGTCGCCTTCGCGTACCAGGCCCTCAACGCCCGAGTGAACCCCGCCGCCGCGATCCGCGGACTGGTGCCCACGTTCCGCGGCGGCGACAGCGTGCTGCTGGCGGCCGGCATCGTCGGGGCGACCGTGATGCCCCACGCGATCTATCTCCACTCCGCACTGGCCCGGGACATCGCGCCGACACCGGATACCGCCGCCGGTGTCGGCGCTGTCAGCGCCATCGGCGCCAAACGCCGCGCCGTACGCATGACCCTGATAGACGTCACCGTCGCCCTGGGCGTCGCAGCACTCATCAACGCCGCCATGCTGCTGGCTGCGACGCCGCTCGCGGGGACCGGCGCGACCTCGATCCCGGACGCCTACAACGCCTTCAAGGCCTCCTCGGGAGCCTGGACCGCGACCGTGTTCGGCATCGCCCTGCTCGCCTCCGGCCTCGCCTCGTCCTGTGTGGGCGTCTACAGCGGACAGGTCGTCATGCAGGGTTTCCTGCACCGGTCCATGCCGCTGTGGCAGCGACGCCTCATCTCACTCGTTCCGGCCCTGGCCGCGCTGGCATTCGGCCTCGACCCCACCACCGCCCTCGTCGTCAGCCAGGTCGTGGTGTCCTTCGGGGTGCCCTTCGCCATGGTGCCGCTGCTCGTCTTCACCAGTGACAGACGACTGATGGGCGCCCTCGCCAACCGCCCGGGCGTCGTGGCGGTCGCCGTCGCCGCCACGGTCCTGATCACCGCACTCAACGCCTGGCTCATCGTCAGCTCCTTGTCATGAGCGCCGATCACCCGATCCCGACGGTATGGCGGTTCATCAGCGGCCTGGTACGTCTCGTCGCCAATAGGCCGGTGCAGTTCCATAGCGGCTCTTGAACGCACGGCTGAACGCCGCCTCCGACTCGTAGCCGACCCTCTTCGCGATGAGCGTGACCGGAAGGGAGCTGTCGCGCAGCAGGTCGGTTGCGGCGTCCAGGCGTACGTGCGCGAGATAGGTGGCCGGCGGCTGCCCGACGCGAGCGGCGAACCGCGCGGCGAACGCCGACCGGGAAAGGTTGCATGCCCGGGCCAATTCCTCGACCGTCCAGTCGTGGCCGGGGTCCCGGTGGATGGCGCTCAGCGCCGGGCCGATCTGCGGATCGAACGCGCCGGCCAGCCAGTTCGGTTCGACGTCCGTGCCGGCGGCCCAGGCGCGCATGATCTGAATGAAGATCAGATCGAGGATGCGGGCGACCATCACCGCCGACCCCTGTGTGGGCGACTGCATCTCGAACACGATCATCCTGCGGGCGACTTCGAGCCCTTCGAGCGCCGGACCGCCGGCGCCGCGCAGGATGATCACAGGTGGCAGGCTCCCGAGCAGATGGCTCGCCTGCGGGTCGCCGATCGTGAAGGTTCCGCAGAGCCAGCGCGCCGGTTCGGGCTCGGGCCTGGGCTCGGGCCCGGATGCGTCGTTCTCGACTGCACCGGCACGCACAACCCCGTCCGCACGTGTGCCCACGTCGCTGATGTGGTGCGCGTCACCGCGCGGAAGCAGGATCACATCGCCACGGCTCACGTACTCGACGTGCAAGTCTGCGTCGATCCGAAGCGCGAGTTCGCCCTCTTCGATGATGTGCAGGCTGCCCGTATCGGCGAAGCCGATCGAGAAAGTCCGCGGCGGTGCGTACGCAACAATCCGATCTCCGCTCAGGCGGACGCTGCGCAGCAGCTGCGAAAGCAAGTCGGCCGACGCCTCTGGACGATCGGCAAGATTTCCCGGTGAAGCGGTCATGGTCGCTGCCCATTCCTCTAACTACGATCGAAGAACAGTGAGAGGAACCACCGAATAAAAGGGCTTAGGACCACGCCGACCTCGTCGTCCAAGCCCGGGTTCGCTCGCTTGCATCAGCCGAGACTAACGGCCAGGAGGCCAGCCATGACGGAGTATGGCAACCCAACCAAGATCACCTTCGTCTATTCCAATCCCACCGATCCGGACGCCTTCGAGGCAGCCTATGCCGACCAGCTCGCGCTGGCGCGCAAGCTCCCCGGCGTGATCCGACTCCAGACGTCGAAGGTCTGGCCCAAGCAGGACGGCAGCCCGACTCCGGCGTACCGGCTGCTGGACCTGTACTTCGCCGACTACGCGGCGGCGAGCGCCGCCGCCGCAGAGGCGGGCCCCCTCGTCAAAGCCACCGTCGAGCACGCCACCGGAGGCGTAGTGATCGCATTCGCGGAGGTCCTCGAAGACGCCTTGGCCGGATAGCACGGCCCCGGGTAGCACGGCCTGAACACGGCGAAGCCCCCGCACCGACTCAGGGTCCTCACCAAGCGACCACTGAGCAACGGGAGCGGCGCCACCGGTATGACGGGGTCCCAGAAGCCTTAGAAGCTTCCGGGACCCCGTCTCGCATATATAAAGTTCCTGGCTATTCGGGAGTTGATCTGCTCACTGCTCCGAGCGTTGCCGGGTCTGTCTACTGCTGATGGATCTTGGTCGGTCGTACGGCGATGGCCACGCGCTGTTCGGCGTCCGCGGGGGTCACCGCGGTGCCGTCGTAGCGTTCCGACAGCCGCTGGTAGAGCTTGGCTTCCGGGTCGGGGTCGA
>NZ_DASYZI010000311.1:0-10817 GCF_035946395.1 Actinocrinis sp. | reverse complement strand
TGCCGTCGTGCAGCGCCTTCACCCCCGGCGGCGGGGAGCCGAAGGACTGGTTGATAGCGGGGCAGCTCGGCACTGCGGTACTGGGTGAAACGGCCTTGGGCAACACGGAGTTCGGCGAAACAGACGCGTGCGCCGACAAGGTGGCCTTGAACCGCTTGTTCGTGTCGACGTAGTGCGGCACGGCGTAGGCGAAGTCGTCCAAGCCGACGACTCCGGCGATATCAGCGGCGACCCCCGCATCGAACGTCGGCGCAGTCGTGTTCGCGTAAACATGGCGGCTGCCCACCTGGTAACCGGTGAAGCTCGTGCCGAACGCGGCCCTGGCCTGCGCGACGGTCGCGGTGACCGGGATGAACAATCCATCCGCCGTCACCGGACCCGGGGTCAATCCCGCGGCCTTAAGCGCGGCGTCGACCGCCGCCACCTCGGCGGCGGAAGCGCCGAACCGCTCGGCGACCTGACCCTTGGCCAGGAAGTGGTGATAGTAGGGCGACTTCGGGTCATTCACCTCGTTCGCCACCGCCTTGAGGGCCGCCACGTTCGGCGTGTTCAGCGCAATGTCGAGAGTGAGCTCGGCCGAGTCGGCCGGCCCAGCCGCCGCCCTGGCCCCGCCCGGGACCACCGGCACGTGACCGACCGCAACGCGGCCGCTCACCGCAGCGTGCCCCGCAGCGGCAAAAGCAACCTGCGCGACACCGAGGGCGAGAGCCGTGGCCACAGCCGGGACCGCGACCCGCCGGGAACGCCGGACACCCACGGACGACACGCCTTCGACAGGCGCACCTTCAGGAGGCACGGCGCTACTGGAACTGTTCACATCTATCCCCATGTTTCTCATGCCGTATTTCGAATGCGATTGTGCTGAGAGCCGCCGGTCCCCCCATGGGAGCGGCGCACGCCGGTGCCCCGGGACGTGACAATATCCCGGGGCACCGAAAGCTTTGGCGATGGCTGAGCCAACCGGCCTGAGGCGCACCTGGAACCAGGGCGTTGCGATGCAGGGCCGGGGTCGCGTCGCCTGTCACGCACGCTCGCGGCGTCGGCGCAGCGTCCGCGTACTCCCCGGTACGCGCACGCCCCTTCGCCCAACCCTCCACCTTGCGATTGCACGCGCCGGGCGCCGCGCCCTGATCCGGCCTCGCATCGCGAACACGCGCCAGGAGCACGCTGAAAATCTCGCCCCGACCGCCCGGTTTGCTCCGGCTCGCCAGTAAACATCGATCGGGGCAAACCGATATGAGCCGGGCGCGTTTTCAAGATCCTCATCGGTTTCTAGAACGTGTCGAAGAAGCCCGCCATGTCCGCGATCATGTCGAGGTTGCCCCCGCTGCCGTTGTAGAAGTCGACTGCCTTGCCCTGGTCGGTGCTGTCCTGGCCGGCGGTGGCCAGCGCCAGGTTGGCGGCAGTCTGGCCGGGGCTGAAGTTCAGATTCGACACGACCGGCCGGGTGACGCCGTAAGGGTAGACCGTCAGGTAGCCGCCCGCCACAGTGTTTGTGACCGTGGTGGTGAGTACGAACCCCGTCATCGCGACGGCCACGCCGTTGCCGGACGCGGTGCTGTCCAGGACGACGTACTCGGCCTGGGCGCCGGGTATCGGAGTGTTGCCGGTGGAGCGGGTGTCCGCGACGCGGGTCGGGTCGATCGGCGTGTAGTCACTGGCCCCGCTCGCACTGAAGTAGCCTGCGACGTCGGCGATCAGCTGCGTGCCCGAACTGTAGTTGTAGAGGTCGATCTTGCCGTCGGCGCCGACCGGCACGATCACCATGTTCGCCAACGTGTCGCCGGGGTTGAAGTTCAGGTTGGACGCGGTCGGCCGGGTCGTGCCGTCCGGGTAGGCGGTGATGTAGCCCCCGCCGATGGTGCCGGTGACCGTCACGTTGAGCGCGACCGCCTTGACGGTGCCGGCCGCGGCGGGCAGGGCACCGCCGTCGGCGCCCGCGATGGTGAGGGTGACCGCCTTGCCGAGTCCGACGACGCCCTTCGGCGCGCCGGTCCCGTAGCGCGTGTCCAGCAGCCGGGCCGGGGTCAGTGAGGTGTACCCGCTCGCGGAGGCCGCGGTGAAGTAGCCGGTGACGTCGGCGATCAGCTGGGTCGTGCCGGTGCTGTTGTTGGTCAGGTCGACCGAGCCGCTCGGGCCGAGCTTGACGATCGCGAGCGTCGCCACGGTCTGGCCGCCGATGAAGGTCACGTTCTGCGTGCCCGGCTCGGTTTCACCATCCGGGTACGCGGTGATGGTGCCGTTGGCGGTCGGCGCGGTGACCGTGAGGTTGAGGACGGCGGCTTGAGCGTTCGCCGGAATCGTGGCGGTCCCGCCGACCTTGAGCACGACCGTGCCCCCAGCCGCGACGGCAGCCTTCGGCGCGCCGGTGCCGTTACGCGTGTCGAGCAGGCGAGTCGGGACGTAGGGCGTGTAGTTGGTGCCCTTGGTCGTGTACGCGCCGCTGGCCGTCGCCTTGTTACCGGCGGAGTCGGCGACAGTCACCGAGACCGTGTACGTACCGGGCTTGGAGTACCAGTGGTTGATCGCCGTGCCGGAAGCGCTGTTGAGCGGCGCACTCCCGTCGCCGAACGAGAACGAGTACCCGGTGATGGTGCTCCCGGTGTCGGTGCTGCCGTCGGCGAACGCCTGGATGGTCTTCGTGCCGAAGTCCGAGAACTGGAGGACGGCCGTGAGCGTTCCGACCGTCTGGCTGGTGAAGATCTTGCCGTTACTGATGGTGCCGGCGGTGCTGGCGGTCGACACGCGCGCGGTGTCCGCAGCAGTCCCCGCGTACGCGGAGGCGGGGACCAAGCCCCCGACCGCGGCGACGACAGCGGCGGAGAACACCAGGTGACGCTTGTGCAAAGCGAGTTCCCCCCACAGGAAGTGGCTATGACCCGTCTGAAGACTCTCAGAGTATCGACAGGGCCTTAATGTTACGGTGCCCGCTGGCCGGGGCGACTAAGACTATGTCGCAGAATTGCACCAACTACGGTAGCTGTAACGTCACGCGTCACAAGTGCCCCAATGACCGTCTCACGCGTCTATTTCGATCACCACCTCACGCGTCGCGCAAGTGCAGCGCCAAGCCGCCAACGAGCACGGCTCCACCGGCCCAGGCGGCAAGGACGCCGAGCCCTTCCCACGGCCCGATGGGCAGGTTGGCGAGGTTCCTGGTGGCCTGCACCGCCAGCCCGGCGCTCATCGGCGTGTAGCGTTCGAGGCGCCTGTGCCAGTGCGGGTCACTGACTGCCTGCGCGATGACCGGCGAGAGGTAGAGCAGGCCGAGCACGATTCCGATCGCCGTGGCGGATTCGCGCACGAGGGTCGCAATGCCGAGGCTGAGCAGCGCGATCAGCACGAGGTAGAGCGCCGAGCCGGACGCGGCGCGCAGCACGGGGCCGTCGGCCAGCGACAGCGGCGGGTAGCCGTGCGTCACGGTGAAGCCCTTGCCAGGCATGACGAGCCGCCCGATCAGCACGGATCCGAACACGGCGACGGCGCCGGAGAGCAGCGTCAGGCCGCTGACCAGCGCCGCCTTCGCGGCGAATACCGTCAGCCGCCGCGGCATGGCCGCGAAGGTGACGCGGACCATGCCGGTGCTGTACTCGCCGCTGACCGCCAGCACCGCGAGGATGGCCACAGCCGCCTGACCGAGGTAGACGCCGGTGAGGCTGACCTTTGCGGGATCCCGGCCGCACTCGGCGTCCAGGCAGGTGGTGGCGGCCACCGACATGGCACTCACCGCCACGGTCAGCCCGGCGATAGCCAGCACCAGCCAGATCGTGCCCGGCAGGGTCCGCAGCTTCGTCCACTCGGCGTGCAACGCATCCCGCAGGCTTGAGGCGCGCAAAGCCCCCCGCGGCTTTGCCCCGCTCAAGCGACTCATGCGACTCAAGTTGCTCATACGGCTCATGCATCCCTCCGGCGCAGCCGCAGGAACGCCAGTCCCAGCGCAACCGCCGCGTAGGCACACAGCACACCGAAGCCGGCCCACGGCGAGAGCGGGAAGTAGCCGTTCGCCGGCGTATAGGTTGCCGTGACCTGCGGGTACGGAACCAGGCTCTGCTGGACCGCGAACGCGGCCGCCGGCGTGAGCCTGGTCAGCCACTGCGCGGTGCCGCCGGGCAGCACCTCGGCAACCGCGAGTATGTACGGCAGCACAATTGCCACGATCACGAGCGTCACTGCCGCAGTACTGCGCCGGAACAAGGTGCCCACTGCCAGCGCAAGAACCGCGACGACGGCGAACATGGCCGCCGTGCCGACGATGAGCCGAAGCTCGGTCGTCGCCGGAATCGGGAGTACGTACGTGCCGTGGTTGTACGCCATGTGATTGCCGAGCGGGAGCGCGACCGCGGCGGCAATCAGCCCGGTCACGAAGGCAACCACTCCTATCACGGTCGTCTTCGCCGCCAGCATCCGACCGCGTCGCGGACTGGCGGCCAGCGTGATGCGGATCAGGCCCCGCCGGTACTCGGCGGTGATGAACATGGCAGCCACGACGATGACTGCGATCAGCCCGGCGAAAACGCCGACCAGACTCTCCTCTGCGGCCCGCTGTGCGCCCGGTCCCTGACCACCTGCCGGAGCGATATCACCACTCCCGGTCACGGTGAACGTACCGTCGGTCTGCTGGAACTGCTCGTTCTGCGCCATCGACAGTGCTCGCGCCGAGTCGTCTCCGATCGCGCTGCCGGTCCAGGCGCCAGCGGGCGACGAGCTCTGAAGCGCGACGTTGTCGAAGGTGCCGGTCCCCAAGGTCGGGCCGCCGGTGCTGGATCCACCGCCGAACGAGTCGGACGTCACCGTGTAGCCGGGTGAGGTGGTGAACAGGCCGACTTGGACGGTTGAGGGTAGCCCGGCCAGCGTGGCGGTGCCGACCTGGGTCCAGTGGACGCCGTCGCGCGAGTCGTAGCCGGAAACGGTGTCGCCGGAGCGGGTCAGCCGCAGCCATTGCGGAGATGTCGCCGTGGCAGTGCCCGAGTCCCCGGCGATGTCGTGGCTGTAGTTGTACTGCATACGCACGCCGTTGCTGCCCGTGACCGCCATCGCCGCGTACGCCGAACCCTGCGTGGTGTTCTGCTTGATGATGATCCCAGCCTTGGTCCACGGCTGGGTGCCGGGTGTCAGCCCCGCCGTGCCCGCGTCGGGTTGGATCGCACCGTGGGTCGAGTAAAGCCCTGTCAGCGACGTCACGCGCACCGTGATACTGCCGTCCCCGGTCAACGGCTGATGTACGAAGTAGAAGCTGTCGGAGACGGCCTCACCGTCCGGCCCCAGTGGCGGATTCTGGCGGCACGCCGCGCCGCTTTTCGAGTCCGACCCGTCCGGGTTGCTGCCGCAGACGATGCTGCCGCCGACTGCGACCAGCACCCCGAGTCCCACCGTCAGCAATACCGCGATCACCAGCCCAATGGTCCAGCCGCGGACAGTCCGCAGCTTGGTCCACTCGGCCCGCAGCAGCTGCGCGAAACCGTTGCGTCCGGGGCGCACCGTGGAACGGTAAGGCGTGATCTCGGTCGTGCTCATCGTGCCACCTCCTCGGCGCCGTCAACGGCGGACGCGGCGCGGAATTCGACTGCCTCGCGGGTGAGCTCCATGTACGCCTCTTCCAGCGTCGCGCGGTGCGATGAGACCTCGGAGAACGGCACCGTGTTCTGGTTGAGCAGCGCGACGACGCGTTCCGCCGTGAGCCCGGAGACGGTGAGCGTGTCAGGCCCCGTGGACGCCACGGTCGCCCCGGCGTTCGCCAGCACCGTCATCGCCTGGGTACGTGCGCCGGTGCGCAGCGCGACCCGGTCGCCGGACGCCGCCGCGATCAGTTCCGCGACGCTCGCGTCAGCGATGACCCTGCCGCGGCCCACGACCACCAAGTGGTCAGCGGCGCCCTGCAACTCACTCATCAGATGGCTGGACACCAGCACGGCCCGGCCCTGCGCGGACAACGCCCGCAGGAAGCCGCGCATCCACACGATGCCCTCGGGGTCCATACCGTTGAACGGCTCGTCCAGCATGAGCACTGGCGGATCGCCGAGCAGCGCCGCGGCGATGCCGAGCCGCTGCCGCATGCCCAACGAGTAGCCGCCGGCCTTGCGGCGGATGGCCGACCGCAGGCCGGCCTGCTCGACGACTTCGTCTACCCGCCGCGCCGACAGCCCCTGGGAGTGGGCGAGCCACAGCAGGTGGTTGCGTGCGGAGCGGCTCGGCTGCAACGCGGAAGCGTCCAGCAGCGATCCGACGTGGCTAAGCGGGTGCCGCAAGTTGCGGTAGGGCACTCCCCCGATCAACGCAGTGCCCTCGTCCGCGGCGTCGAGACCGAGGATCACCCGCATGGTGGTGGACTTGCCGGCGCCGTTCGGGCCGACGAATCCGGTGACCTGCCCCGGCTCGATCGCGAAGGACAGGCCGTCCAGGGCCGGCGTCGGCCCGAAGCGTTTGCGCAGGCCGTTCACTTCAATGGCTGCTTCCATGCCAGGCAGGCTAGGCGGCAGGTGGCAGCCGAATCGTCACGCCACGGAGCAATCTTCGCCGTAGCTTGTCCGAGGGATGCCGGGCGCCGCGCATCCCCCACACGAGGGACACCAATTTCCCCGGCCGAGGGGACGTCACCGCAGCCACCGGCGACGACAATGGCTATGCGGCTTGGGATTTGTTGGCTTATGGAGGAGATTCGTGGGCGCAGTGGGTGACCGACGTGATCGGCAGGCGGAGGTGGGGTGGCGGCTGGCCACCGCTCCCCGCATGCCTGTCGCCGTCGTGACGCTGCTGAGCCTGGCGGCGCTGTTCGAATTGGGCTTGCGTACAATGGTCAGCCGCACTGCGCGATTCATGCCGAACACCGACGCGCCGCCACAGCCGACCGAGCTCCTGCACATCGGGAACACTCAGATGGGTCTGCAAGCCGTTGTGCTGGTCTACCTACTCTGGCTGACAACGACGGTGCCGCCGGCGTTCCTGCGCCCGGCTGCCGCAGCAGTGGCGGTCTGTGTGGCGACCGTACTGTCACTCGGGCTCTTTCATACGTTGACGATCGCAGGTGCGTGCATGCAGGCGCTCGTGCTCTACCGGCTCGGGCGGACCGGCGCGCACGTGCTGGCTCCGCTGCTCGCCGCCCCATTCCTCGTATTCGCGCTCGTCGATTCCGAGCCGCGCGGATCCGAGACGCGGGTGTTGACCGTCCTGCTGGCAGTACTTACCTCGGTGGCGGCCTGGGCCGGGCTTGCGCACCGTGCGCGCGACGAGGCGCTGGCACAGAGCACGGCGCAGGAGATAGCAGCGAGCAATCTGCTGGAGCACACGGCGCGCGGCGAACGTGCCCGCATCGCGCGCGAGTTGCACGACGTCGTCGCCCACCACATTTCGATGATCGCCGTGCAGGCCGAGACGGCGCGCGTGGCCACACCGGACATGCCAGCCACCGGAGCGCGCAGGCTGCTGGAGATCGGCGACACCGCGCGGGCCGCGCTGACCGAGATGAGGCGGCTGCTCGGTGTGCTGCGTGATGATGCACGCGACGCGGACCCGGAGCAGCGACGCGCGCATTGGCCGCACGCCGAGCGGCGGCCACAGCCGACCTTTCAGCAGCTCAACGAGCTACTCGATGACGCCAGGAACGCATCTGGGACCGGCATACGGCTGATCGTCTCCGGATCGCCGGCCGGGCTCGATCCCGGCGTCGAACTCGCGGCGTACCGCATCATCCAGGAAGCGCTTACCAACGCACGGCGTCACGCACCGGGTGCTGCGGTCGACGTGGAACTGCACTATTCCGCTGATACGTTGCGACTGCGCGTGCGTGACAACGGACCGGGACCGCCGCCCGCGACATCAGGGGGATCGGCGGCACCGGTCGCTGGTCATGGTTTGCTCGGGATGCGTGAGCGCGCCACGGCCGTCGGCGGCCGGCTGAGAACCGGCACGACGGCGGTGGGTGGATTTATCGTCGACGCCACGCTGCCCACCAAGGCGGAGGTGGAGGCGATCACATGAGCGCGGAGTCATTGGGTGCGGGGTCACTAGGTGGAGGGGCACCGGGTGCAGAGTCATTGGGCGCTGAGCCAATTAGTACTAGGCCAATGAGTACTAGGCAGTTGAGCACCGGACCATCAAGCGGAAGGCCGTTGAGCGGCGAGCCGTTGAGTAGCGAGCCGTCGAGCACGAAGGCGCTGAGTAGAGAGTCGTCGCGCGCAGAGCCGTCGGACACAGCAGAGCCGTTGGACACAGGGGCATCGAACACGGGGGCGCTGAGTGCAGGAGTGCTCAGTGCAGAGGCGGTGGATATCGGCGATTCGGATCCTGCGCCTGCGAGGGTACGAGTCGTCGTGGCTGACGATCATCAAGTGGTTCGCAGCGGTTATGCCGCGCTGCTTGACGCACAGTCGGAATTCACGGTTGTCGGCACGGCCAGCGACGGCGTCGAAGCGGTACGGATCTGCCGCGAGTTGCGTCCGGACGTGGTGCTCATGGACGTGCGGATGCCGAGGATGGATGGCATCGAAGCCACCAGGCAGTTGCTCGGCCCTGGCCATGAAGCGCCGACCGATGGATCGCCCGCCGAAGGATCGTCTGCCGACGGATCACCTACTGACAGATACCGTGGGCCGCGCGTCATCGTGTTGACGACGTTCGACCTCGATGAGTATGTCTACGACGCGCTGCGTGCCGGCGCCAGCGGCTTCCTGCTCAAGGATGTCACCGCCGAGCGGCTTTTCGACGCCGTACACGTGGTGGCAGCTGGCGACGCGCTGATCGCACCGTCCATCACTCGTCGGCTCATCAGCGAGTTCACCCAGCTGCGCCCGAAATCGGAGACCAGGTCGGAGACCTCGCTGGCCGCACTGACACCGCGCGAGACGCAGGTGTTGTGCCTCGTCGCCGAGGGGTTGTCGAACCACGAGATCGCGGCGCGGCTCGTCGTCACCGAGGAAACCGTGAAGACTCACGTGAGCAGGATGCTGAGCAAGCTCGGGCTGCGCGACCGGACCCAGGCGGTCGTCGCCGCTTACGAATCAGGGCTGGTAGTGCCTCGTTCTCATCCAATGTCCCGCCAGCGGGACCGGCCATGAGCGGCCTGGGATAGGGAGTGGTAGCGGGACCCCAGCGACCCGGCTGAGGAAGAGCTCGCGGTCGCCGATGTCAGAGAAAGCGCCCTGCAATATGGCCAGGCGCCAGTTCAGGGCAGTGTGGAAGTGTCAGGGTGGGAACATCAGCGTGGCAGACCACGCCATCGGGGATCTCCTGATCGTTGGGCTCGAAGGGCATCAGCGCTGCTTGGAAAAGTCAGCACAGGAGAGTCAGTGTGGGAAAATCAGTGTAGGAGTGCCTCGTGGGAGCGCCTGCGTGACGCGACGCTGTCGGCGCGGCAGGTAGCCCTCGTCGACCGTGTACCGCCCGGCCAGTTCGGTGCCGCCGACGACTGCGATCCACATCCGTGTTCCTCCTTTCTGCGGTGACTGTGCTCGAACGACGGTGCTCGAAGCCGCGTCTATCCGTCGATCACTGAGCCATTCTCCGTCTAGTTCAGTAGCTGTATATCCGCTGGGGGATCTGTTCGGGTGCCTCAGGCGGTGGACGACTCCGGTGACACGCGCTGGCGGCGTATGAAGAGGGTGTCCGCGGCCATCAGCAGGACCCCTGCCGTGTAGGCCGTGGCAGCGCCGACCGGCAAACGTCCGTCCGGCGCGAAGCCTGCGATGGCGAATCGGGCGAGCGCGAAGCTGGTCAGTGCAATCGCCGCGTACAGCAAGGGTGAGTAGCCACCAGCTGCCTTGCGCGGCGCCGCAATCAGTTCTGCCGGGGCGGGATTCAGCGCGGGGTTCGGGGCAGGACTCAGCGCGGACGTGGGGGCGGGATTCAGTGCGGGATGTGGGGCGGGACTTGGGGTGGGACTTGAGGTGGGACTCGGCCTGGAACTCGGGGCGGGCCGTGCTCGTGGGCGACGAAGGCGGCGGCTCGCGAGGACCAGGGGCACCAGGAGTAGGGCGAGGATGGCCATCCACAGCGGTCGCAGGATCCACCACTGGGCCGTTCCGGCGGCCGGTTGTGACAGTGCGCCGCTCGGATACAGCAGCACGCCGGCTACCACGACCGGAAGCATGTGCCACAGGTAGACGGTCATCACCTCGCTGTTGCAGACCTCTACCAGGCGTCGCGGCAGTGGTCGCTTTAGCCGCCGTGAGACGCTCGGCGCGATCGCGATCAGCGTGCTGAGTTGGGCGGCCGCGTAGGCTTCAAGGGCAATGGACGGCGGCGCGGTGTTGTTGATCCGCTGGCCCTCCATGCCGATCAGGCTCACCGGGAACAGCCCGGACCACTCCAGCGCGACGAAGACCGCCGCACCACCGGCCGCGATCAGCCAGGTTCGGCGAGGCGTGCGAGCCAGCGTGCCGTCCTGCCAGGCGAAGCCGAGCTGATACGCCGCGCCCCAGACCAGCACGTAGTTCAGCCAGCCGAGGGCTCTTACATGCGCGGTGATGACGAGGACGTCAATCGCCGCTGCGGCAAGGGCCATCGCTGCTGGCACGGCCGTCCCCCAGCGCCGGTGCGCAGCGTACGACACCGGAGTCAGCAGGGTGAGTATCAGATATACCGGCAGGAACCACAGATGGAGCGCCACGGCCCACCCGGCCAGGTCGAGGGTCTTTGCGGAGACTCCCGCGCGGGCGGCGGCAGTCGTCGCGACGAGGGCGGCGGCAACGTACCAGGTCGTTGGTATCAGCAGACGCAGGGCGCGCCTACGCAGCCAGCGCGCGGCGTGTCCTGCGTCGTTTCCGGCACGACGCCAGCTGACTCCCGCTGCAAAGCCGCCGACGAGGAAGAAGACCGGCATGACC
>NZ_DASYZI010000310.1:0-5571 GCF_035946395.1 Actinocrinis sp. | reverse complement strand
CTGGACGACCAGCTCCAGGCCGCCGCCGATCAGGTCCGGCGCGGTATCGAGCGCTTGGCCGCCGTCGGCGCGCTGCACCCCACCGGCCCGACCGCGCCCACGCCGTGGCTCGCCTCCCAGCTCCACGCCGTCCGCGACGCGGTGCTCAAAGGCACCGTCCGCGTCTGCCCGCACCTGCTGAGCGGCCCGCGCATCGTGCTGGCCGCCGCCTGGAGCCCCGGCACCCTGGTCTGCCCGCAGTGCGCCGACCAGGTACGGCCCGACCAGCGCGAAGACAACACCTGCGACCGCTGCCGACGCCACGACCAGACCATCCACCCCACCCTCGCCACCGCCGGACACCTGATCCTCGCCTACGGCCTGTGCGGACCCTGCCACCGCGCCGAACACGCCGCGCCGACCGCCCGGCACCACGGCACGCGCCGCAACCCGCCGCGCCGACCACGCAACCGCCGCCGATAACTCTCCGCAGGTCAGGGCGGGTTAACCCGCGAGTTAGAAACCTAACCCGCCCCACGCGGCCTAACTCGTCCCTGAACAACCAAGAAGGCCGCGCTGCGCGCGCAGACATCAAGGCGACGGCCCCGCCACCGACCACCTCCGCCCCCGCGAGCTGAGCCACGCCGCACCCCGCCAAGGCGAGCCACGGGGGCGGGGCGATGTCTCCTACGTCACCCCTGGCGCGGCGCAGGTTGAGAGACATCCCCCCCGTGGCCCGCCATCAACCCGACCACTCTCCAGGAAGGCAGACCATGCCCCGCAAGAAACGCCCCGAAGGCACCCGCGCACCCAACGGCGCCAGCTCCATCTACCTCGGCAAGGACGGCAAATGGCACGGCCGCGTCAGCATGGGCGTACGCGACGACGGCAAACCCGACCGACGCCACATCGAATCCAAAGACGAAGCAGTCGTCATCCGAAAGGTTCGCGAGCTGGAGCGTGAGCGCGACTCCGGAAATGCGCGCAAGACCGGCCGCGCCCCACTCGTCTCTGACTGGCTGACGCATTGGGTGGAAGACATCGAATCGCGGACCGCGCGGTTCAAGACGCTGGCCGCGCACCGCACCGCCGTGTACCGATACCTCAACCCCGGTCTCGGAAGTCACCGCATAGACGCAATCCAGCCGGAACACTTCGAAAAGCTCTACACGAAGCTTGAGAAGTCCGGCGCTGGCATCTACACGCTGCTCCAAATCCACCGCAGCGCGCGGGCCGCGTTCAACGAGGCGATTCGCCGTAGGGTCATCATCAGCGGCATCAATCCGGTCGCTTTGGCGAAACCGCCTCGTGTCGAAGAGGAAGAGGAGCGCGAGCCGTACGAGCCGGACGAAGTACGGCGCATCATCGCCGCGTCCCTCCGGCGCCGTAACGGCGTGCGATTCGTTCTCGCTCTCGCGGTCGGCATCCGCCAAGGTGAAGCGCTCGGCATCAAGCGTGAGCGGCTCGACTACCGAAAGCGCGCGCTGCGTTTCCCCAAACAGCTTCAGCGCCAGAGTTGGCAGCACGGATGCGACGATCCGGCCGTGTGCACCGTCGGTCGGCACAAGACGAAGCCGTGCCCGGAGCCCTGCACCCAGCACAAGCGAGCCGAGACATGCCGACCTTGCCCCGCCGGCTGCACCGGGCACGCACGCCACTGCCCGAAGCGTCACAGCGGCGGGCTGGTCGAGGTGCCCGTGAAGTCCAGGGCCGGACGGCGCTACATCGTGCTGCCTGATCGGCTGTGGGACATGGTCGAGGCGCACCTGGAGCAGCAGGACAAGGAGCGCGTGTTCGCGGGCACCGAGTGGCATGACGATGGGTGGATGTTCGCTCAGGAGAACGGCAAGCCCATCGATCCCAAAGCGGACCGCGCCGAGTGGCGCGAAGTGCTCGCGGAGGCCGAGGTACGCGAAGCACGGCTCCACGATGCGCGGCATACCGCAGCGACCACGCTCGCGCTCTTGGAGGTCGCTCCGCGCGCCGCGATGGACTTCATGGGCTGGTCGAACCCTGACATGATGCTGCGCTACCAGCATGTCACCGACGCTATGCGGCAAGACATTGCCAAGCGCCTAGGCGCTCACCTATGGCATGAGCAGGACTAGGTCAAACGCCCGGGGGCCGCCAGATCACCGGCGGCCCCCACATGGATAGACAGGAACCTTACACAAGGACCGTGATCGGCCGCACGATCTCCGCTTCGTGGCCAGGCCACGTCACGTCCTCGGCGACGGGACCGTACACCTCATCGATCCGAATGACGCACGAGAGGTTGGTCGACGCCTCGGCGTAAAACGGGGCGTCGTCCTCCCGCCGATTCCCGGTCGGCTTGACCGTGTGGATGTTCTCAGGCGGGGGGCCGGTCAACTGATCGCCGATAGCGATGTCGGCAGCGCCGATCATGATCCTGTACTGGGGCATGTACGAAACTGACACTCCACAATTCTAACCCCGCGGCGGCTGGCGCCGGACCGGTGAGTCGCCCGGTCCGGAAGGGCCACACGCCCTGACTGAGACGAAGAATGAGACGCGAAAGAAGATTCAGGGCCGATAGCATCAACCAGCTACCGGCTCTGACCTGCACTTTGGGTGTGGAGCCAAGGGGACTTGAACCCCTGACCTTCTGTCTGCCAGACAGATGCTCTACCAGCTGAGCTATGGCCCCTCACGCAGCCCGCCCTGTTGGAGCGGACATTGGTCCCGCCAGGAACAAACGTCGTACATGTCCATGGAACCACTCTGTTCCCGGGCGGGCTCCGCCATATTAGCCAACCGCGCAGTGAAACGCGAAATCGTTAGTCGGTGGCGGGGCAGCGGGGCGGAGTGCAGGTCAGGACGTCAGTCGATCGCGGCTGCGGCGCGGCTTGCAGCTCACGGCTTCGGCTCACGGCTTGCGCTTACGCCTCGGCTGAGGCGTCGTCGCCAATGACGGGCTCGGGGAGGGATCCCGCGTTGTGTTCCAGCAGGCGCCAGCCGCGAGCGGCCTCGCCGAGCACCGACCAGCAGCAGTTGGACAGGCCGCCGAGGCTGCTCCAGTGGCTCGCGGGGAGGCCTAGCAGGCGGCCGATGGCTACGCGGGACGAGCCGCCGTGGCTGACTACGACCAGGGTGCCGCGCTGGGGGACGCGTTCGAGTGCGCGCAGGATCGCGGGGACGACCCGGTCGGCCACCTCGGTTTCCAGTTCGCCGCCGCCGCGACGGACTGAGTGGTCGTGCTTCCAGGCCGCGAACTCCTCGGGGAACTTCTCCTTGATCTCGGCGTCGGTCAGGCCCTGCCAGGTGCCCGCGTAGGTCTCGCGCAGCCCCGCGTCGAGCTCGACCTCGATGCCGGTGAGCGCGCTCAGTTCGCTGGCGGTGTCGACGGCGCGGGAGAGGTCGGACGCGCTGATGTAGTGGGGACGCAGCGCGGCGAGCAGCCTGGCTGCTCGCCGCGCTTGGTCACGACCGACCGCGTCCAAGGGGACGTCGGTTTGGCCTTGGAAACGCCCCTCGACGTTCCATTCCGTCTGGCCGTGCCGCCATACCACCACACGGCGGCCTGGGGCGTGGTACGCGTGCCGGTCCAGCGTGTCTGCGGAGACTGGGGCCGGGTCCGTCACGGACTCGGCCGCCATGGTGGTCGCCGTGGTGGCGGTCACCGAGTACCGCCTATACCGGCCGCCGAGCCGCCCGCGCGGCCGCTGGTGACGGACTCGGGCAGCGGGATGGTCGGGCAGTCCTTCCACAACCGCTCCAGCGCGTAGTACGTGCGCTCGTCGGCGTGTTGGATGTGCACCACGATGTCGACGTAGTCGAGCAGTACCCAACGGCCTTCCTGCTGGCCCTCGCGCCGGGCCGGCTTCACGCCGAGTTCGAGCAGCCGCTCCTCCACGGCGTCCACGATGGACTTGACCTGCCGGTCATTGGGAGCGGAGGCGAGCACGAAGACGTCCGTGATCACGAAGACCTCGCTGACGTCGTAAACCAGGATGTCGTCGGCGAGCTTGTCCGACGCCGCCTGTGCTGCCGCAATCGCGAGCTCCTTGGCCCGGTCGGTCGCTGTCACTATGGCCACACCTCTCTGGTCGGCTGAGTCGTGGTGTTATCAGGTTCTCATGGAGCACTGACGGGACGTGGACGACGAGGGGATGGGGCGGGGTGGGACGGTACGGGACAGGACGGGATCGGCGGGAGTTGGTGCTGGGTGATGTAGGTGAGGCGATGTGGGGTGGGGTAGGGAGGCGGGAGCGGGAGCGAGGGTGGCCTGTGTCAGTTGGTGGGGGCGATTGTGCTGGTGCCGGTGGCGGCTGGAGGGAGGGGGATGTCGGCCAGCTTCGGCCAGTCGGCGCCAAGAATCACGGTCACATCGGCGAAGGTGTTCATCCCCGAGACAACCTGCACGTTGATCGCCTGAAGGCCGAGCGTCTTGGCGATCTCCACCGCGGCGTCCTTCTGCGCGTCCGAGCCCACCTCGACCACGCTCGTCCCGCGCCACGCGGCGGTCGAGCCGTCGATGAAGGTGTACCCGCTGTTCGCCAGCTTGGCCTGCGCGGCGCTGCGGACCGCCCCGGACCGCATGCCGGTGCTGCCGGTCGCGTCCTCGACCAGCACACGGGACACCTGACCGGCCGACTGCACTTTGAGCGCGCCGCCCAGCACGCTGCTCACGATCGGCGTGGCCGCCTGCACGTCCAACTCGTTCGAGCCGTCCGTGCGGACCGGGAGGACCTTCGCGGAGAACGCGTTGGCCTGCTGCTCGGCGGCGAGCGCGGCGAGGATCGGACTGAGCTTGCTTTCCGGCAGCGAGGGGTCGTCGACGATGCCGAGGTGGTTGAGGTACGAGGTGATCGCCGTGGGGTCGGTCGGCAGCGCGGACAGCAGCCCGGCGACGACTTGGCCGAACCGGGCACTCTGCAAGCCGGGCGCCTCGCCCCGCGGCACGTACGTGGCGTACGCGACCGCCTGACCGCCGGTCAGCTTCGTTGCGGGGCCGACCGGAATCGCGGCGGCCTTGGGTATGGCCGTCACGGCCGGAACGGCGACGTTCGCGGTGAGACTGATGCCGCCGATCTCGTCGATCAGGCCGGCGAAGGTGATCTCGTCCATCCGCCAGACGCCGTCGATGCTGACGCCGAAGGTGTCGGCGATCGTCTCCTTACCGGCCGCGGGGACCGACTGGGCCATGTCGCCGCCGAAGGGTTGCAGGCCGAACCCGGTGGTGTTGACCGCCATTTTTGAGGAAATCAGCACGGCTGCGCCCGTTCCAGCCACCGTCTTCGCCGAACCAGTATCGGAGGCGGCCGAGCGGTCGGTGACGAGTAGGGCGTCCGCGACGGCGTTACCGGTCGGGTCGCTGATCTGGAGCAGGATGACCGACTTGGTGGGAGCGCTGTCGCCAAAGGTGCCACCGCCGAGGAGGAAGTAGCCGCCTACGCCCACAGCCACGACTGCGACGGCAGCGCCAATGCCTATCAGCTTCATACGGAAGCGCTTGACCCGGTCTGCGCGGCTGTCCGCACGCGATTCGACGAATGTCAGCCAGCCCTTGACGTCATGCCCGGTCGACTCCTCCAGGAACGCGAAGTCGGCGGCGGTGTAGCCGTCGTTGGG
>NZ_DASYZI010000309.1:0-19680 GCF_035946395.1 Actinocrinis sp. | reverse complement strand
CGAAACATAGGTTCGTGAGCGTTGGCTGAGAGAGGAACCCATGGATACGACCGTGGCAGTGCGGGGTCGCGGGATCACCAAGAGCTTCGGTGACGTCGTGGCGCTCGATCGCATCGACCTGACGGTGGCTCGGGGCCAGATCCACGGGCTGGTCGGCCCGAACGGCGCCGGGAAGACGACGCTGCTCGGGCTGCTGCTGGGATTGGCCGTCGCCGACGAGGGCCGCCTTGAGATCCTCGGCGCCCAGGCCGGGCGCACGGCGGCGGTTCCGGACGGCGTCGCGGGCTTCGTGGACGGCCCCGGCCTGTACCCCTCGCTCACCGCCCGCAAGAACCTGGCCGCGCTCGCCGCGCTGCGTTACCGCGACGTGCACGCCGCAGGGATCGATGACGCGCTGCACCAGGTCGGGCTGACCGACGTCGCCGACGACAAGGTCCGCGGCTTCTCCCTCGGCATGCGTCAGCGGCTCGGACTGGCCGCGGCCCTGCTCACCAGGCCCCGGCTGCTGGTGCTCGACGAGCCGTCCAACGGCCTCGACCCGGCCGGCAAGAAGCACGTGCACGGCGTGTTGAGCAGGCTGGCCGACGACGGCGCCGCAGTCGTGCTCTCCAGCCACCGGATGGACGACATCGAGGCGCTGTGCTCCGAGGTGACCATCCTCGCGACCGGCCGCGTCGTCTTCACCGGCCCGCTGGCCAAGCTGTCCGCAGAGAACCGCGAGCTCGACTATCGGCTGCGCACCTCCGACCCGGCGGCCGCTCGCACAACGGCCGGCGAGACGCCCGGGATACGCATCGTCGAGGACTCCGACGCCGTCAATCGTCACGACCCCGAGCTGCTCGTGGTGCGGGCGCTCGTACCAGCGCTCGACGAGCTCGTGACCCGGCTCGTGAACGCGAACATCGCAGTGCGCGAACTCGCGCCGGTGATCTCACCGCTCGAAGCCGCGTTCCTCGCCCTCACCGAGCAGGAAGAGGCCGGCCGATGACCGCCACCCTCGCCGACGCCCCCGCCGCCGGTGCCCTGCCCGCCGCAGTCCGCCCGGTCCCGGTGGCTCGCACGTACCGCTTCGAGCTGGTCAAGCAGTTCTCCTCGTGGCGTGTCCGCCTGCTGCTGCTCGCCTGCCTGATCGGCCCCGGGCTGCTGGTCGCCGGGATCAGCCTCCAGAGCACACTGCCCTCAGACACCCTCTTCGGCCGCTGGATGCACACCACCGGCTGGGCCGGACCGCTGGTGACGCTCGGCGTCGCCGGCACCTGGGCGCTACCGCTGGTGGCCTCGCTGGTGGCCGGCGACGTGTTCGCCGCCGAGGACCGGCTCGGCACCTGGCGCCACCTGCTGGTGGCGGTGCGCTCGCACCGGCGGATCTTCGCGGCGAAGGCGCTGGCCAGCGTCACCGTCGTGCTGCTGCTCGTGGCGGGCCTGGCCGTGTCAGGCGTCGCCGGCGGGCTCATCGCGGTCGGCAACAGGCCCCTGATCGGCCTCGACGACCACATCCTGTCGCCTGGCGACGCCGCCGGGAAGGTCCTGCTCGCCTGGGCCTGCGCGCTCGCCCCGACGCTGGCGCTCGTCGCCGTCGGGCTGCTCGGATCCGTCGCGCTCGGCCGCTCGCCGATGGGCCTGCTGCTGCCGGTCATGGCCGCCCTCGGGATGCAGGTCGCGCAGCTGCTGCCGCTGCCGGTCGCCGTGCGCCTCGCGCTGCCGGGCTACGCGTTCATCTCGTGGAACGGACTGTTCGCCGACCCGCAGCAACTGCGCCCCCTGCTGATCGGCGTCGCGGTCAGCCTGGTCTGGGCCGTCGTCGCGACCGCGCTGGCGTACCTGCTGTTCGTGCGGCGCGACTTCACCAATCTCACCGTCGACGGCGCCGGCCGCAGGGCGCTGACCGTCGGCGTGCTGCCGCCGGCCGCGCTGCTCGCCGTGACGATCGGCGTCGTCGCCGTCTCGACCGGCGCGACGGGCTCAGGGATCGATCAGGACAAGCTCCAGCGCTCGCTCGCCACCGCGTATGCCCACCTCTACCGGTTGCAGGAGGACGAGTTGCACCGCCCGGCGGTCACCGAAGCGCAGCTTCAGACCTCGGCCTCGTGCGTCAAGAGCGACGGATTCTCCGAACAGCAGGGGCCGGGCAACGACTGGCACTGCACAGTCACCTGGCACATCCCCGGCGTCGCAATCACTGGTCAGGCCATCTACCAGCTCGACGTCACCGCGAACGGGCGGTACATCGCCGACGGCGATGGGCCGAAGGAAGTGAACGGCTACTTCCTGGTCCGCACCCCGCAGGGGGACGAACCGAACCCGCTTTGGCAGTTCGACGGCAGCGTTGATCTGCTGCCTTCTCGCTAACGGAAGGAACCAATTCACATGCAAGTAACGCGCCGCAGGCGGTCTGAAGGGAAGTCGAACGCTCTTCCCGAGGGCCAGCACGGTCTACGGAGCTTCACGAAGGCCGGCAAGATCGGCGTGGCCTCGATCGCGCTCGTGCTCACGGGTGCGACCGTCGGTTCCGCGTCGACGCAGCAGTTCGGCACCCAGCAGGTCGGCCAGATCACCGACCAGGGCCAGGTCCTGCCGAGCGACCAGTACATCAACCCGATCGGCGCCCGCCTGGTCGTCAACCAGGGCAAGATCATGGCCTCGACGATCAGCCCGGACGGCACCCACGTGGCCGCCACAGTCGCCGACGGCGGCGTCGCGCTGGTCGTCGTCGACCTGCGCAGCTACCAGGTCCAGCAGATCATCGGCCACAGCGCGTCGGCGAACCTCCAGATCAGCGGGAACGACGTCGGCCAGGGCGCGCCGACCTACTCGCCCGACGGCAGCTCGCTGTGGATCGGCCGGGCCAACGGCTACACCAAGTTCACGGTGAACGCCGACGGCTCGCTGGCCAACCCGGTCAACGTCTCGATCCCGGCCAGCGGCTCCACGCAGGCGCTGTCGGCCAAGGCCGTCTTCTCGGCCGACGGCAAGACCGTCTACGCGGCGGTCAACGGCCAGAACCGGGTCGTGGCGATCGACGCGGCGAGCGGCACCATCCAGCAGAGCTGGAACACCGGCGTCGCCCCGCGCGACATGGTGATGATCGGCGGCAGGCTCTACGTCGGCAACGAGGGCGGCCGTACCGCCGTCGCCGGCGACGTGACCATCAACTCGTACGGCACCCAGGTCCCGGCCGACAACGCGACCGGCGCCTCGACGACTGGCACTGTCAGCGTCATCGACACGGCGAACCCGTCGGCGGCCGTCGCCAGCATCGACGTCGGCCTGCACCCGTCCGCGCTCTACGCGGCCGGCGGCACGCTGTTCGTGGCCAACACCAACAGCAACACGGTCTCGATCATCGACACCGCCAAGAACAAGGTGGTCCAGACGATCTCGACCCAGCCGTGGGACGAGGCCAGCGTCGGCTATGAGCCGGACGCGATCAACCTGACCGCCGACGGCCACCTGCTGGTGTCCCTCGGCCGCGCCAACGCGGTGGCGGTGTACCGCTTCACCTCGGCGCACGAGCCGGTCAGCTACGTGGGCCTGCTGCCGACCGACTACTTCCCGGCCGAGATCGCCACGTCCGGCAACCAGATCGTGGTCTCGAACACCCGCGGCATCGACGCGCTGCGCACTCCGGCGCAGTACCCCATCGGCCACAACACGCACGACACCACCGGCAGCCTGACGAGGTTCACGCTGCCGAGCGACCACGACATCCGCGACTACACGGAGAAGGTCTTCCAGTACAACGGCTGGACGAACAACTCCGTGAAGTACGCCAACGACGAGAACCACAAGAACGCGGTACCCGTCCCGGCGAAGATCGGCGACCCGTCGACGATCAAGCACGTCTTCCTGATCGTCAAGGAGAACCGGACCTACGACCAGGTCTTCGGTGACATGGCGCAGGGCAACGGCGACTCGGCGCTGACCCAGTACGGCGAGGCCGTCACCCCGAACCAGCACGCCCTGGCGAGCCAGTTCGGCCTTTACGACAACTTCTACGACGTGCCCACCAACTCCGCCGAGGGCCACAACTGGCTGATGCAGGCGGACGACCCGGAGTACACCGAGTCCAGCGCGGGCGAGTACACCCGCAGCTACGACACCGAGGACGACGTCCTGGGCCACCAGGCCTCGGGCTTCATCTGGACCGGGGCGCAGGCGGCGGGCAAGTCGGTGCGCAACTTCGGCGAGTTCCTCTCGTACGACACGCCGCCGGCCGGCGGTACGTGGCAGAACCTGTACTGCGACACCAACACCATGGCCGCGACCGGGCAGCCCAGCGCCTACAAGATCGCGGGTGGCTCGCCGATCCCGTCGCTGAACGCCGTGTCGGTGCCCGGATACCCGAGGTTCGACCTCAACGTCCCGGACATCTACCGGGCGCAGCTGTGGAAGCAGGACTTCGAGAAGAACGGCCCGGCCGCGCTGAACATGCTCTGGCTCTCCAGCGACCACACCGGCGGCCCGGCGACCCCGGCCGCCATGGTCGCGGACAACGACCTCGCGGTCGGCCAGATCGTGGACGAGATCTCGCACAGCCAGTACTGGAAGGACTCGGCGATCTTCGTCGTCGAGGACGACTCGCAGGCCGGCCTCGACCACGTGGACGGCCACCGCGCCCCGATCCAGGTCATCAGCCCCTGGGCCGAGCACGGCGCCGTCGACAACCAGTACTACTCGCAGATCACCATGATCCGCACCATCGAGCAGATCCTCGGCATCCACCCGATGAACCAGATGGACGCCGCGGCCACCCCGATGGCGAGCGCGTTCACCGGCACGCCGGACTACACGCCGTTCACCGCGGTGCCGAACCAGACCTCGCTGACCCTCGGCGTCTCGCCGCAGCCGACCTGCGGTTCCAACGTGCCCGCCGGCCAGAGCACCGCGTCCGTGGCGAAGGCCGACGCGGCGGCCACCGCCGTCCCGGCCGCCGAGCAGGCCGTGGCCGCGCAGTGGAAGGCCTGGTCGACGCAGCAGCACCTCACCGGCGCGAACTCCACGCCGGACTTCGCCAACCCGGAGCAGATGAACCGCTACACCTACTACCAGACGACCGGCTGGACCAAGCCGTACCCGGGCGACAGCAAGATCCTCGCCCCGAACAGCGTCCCGGGCGCCTTCATCCCGTCCGCGGACTCGCAGTAAGCCGGCAGGCTCAACTGTATAGCTATATATAAACTATATAAGTACTGCATGAGCATTGAGCCGCCCGGCCGAATCTTCCGGCCGGGCGGCTCGCGTGTAGGCCCTGGCGGTATGAGATCCGGCCGGGACGGGCTCTCAGTGGGTGAAGGGCTCGAACAGGTGGCTGAAGTCCCAGGCGTTCTGCGCGATGCCGGAGCACGTGTTCTGGTCCCGCGACCCCGGGCAGCCGCCGTTGTCGCGCTGGATGGCCCACATCGACAGCAGATCCAGGCCGTTCGCCTGCGCGAAGGTGAGCATGGTCTGCGCGTCGGCCAGCGAGGAGACCTCGGTCTTCTTGGGGTAGTCGTCGATGCCGGGCAGCATCGTCATCGCTTCCATGCCCCATATCTGAGCAGAGGTCAGCGCCGGGTAGATGCCCGCGAGCTGGGTGTGGGTGTTGGTCGCGGCGTTGACCGCGGCCTGGCCCATGTTCACCGTGCCCTCGCCGGCGATGTAGTAGTCGAAGACCATGATGTCGACCGAGGTGACGGCGGCGCCGTCGGCGACGGCGTTCTGGAGCACCGACTCGCCGTTGGGGTCCAGTCCGTACTGCTCGACCGGCAGGGTGTACTGGATCTGCAACGGGATGGCGTTCGCGGCGGCCCACGCCTCGGTCAGCGCGATCGCCCGGTTGCGGCGGTCGATGCCCGCGGTGTTGTTCAGCGAGGCGGACTCGACGTCCATGTCCAGCCGGGTGACCCCCAGCGTGGTGATCACCGACTCGTAGTCGGCGGCGAGCTGGTTCACATCGGTGCACGAGTCCGCGATCTCGGTGCCGCCGTGGTCGGCGCTGTACCCGCCGAACGACGGGATGACGTCACCGCCGAGCGCGCGCAGCGACGCGATGTCGCTGTTGTAGTAGTTCAGCGGCTGTGCCGAGTTGCTGTTCCAGTCCAGCGAGCACGAGCCCCTGGTGGTGGCTTGCAGGAACGCCAGCGTGAAGTACTTCGCGCCGGAGGCCTGGGCGGTGGCCGTCAGGCTCGCCGTGTTCGGGGCCAGATACGTCTCGTAGTAGGGCGCGTAGACGTGCGCGGGCAGCGTCGTGTACGTCGCGGCCATGGCCGGCGGCGACCATGTCATGGCCCCGATGACGGTGGCGATCGCGGTGGCCGTCAGGACAGCGCTTCTCGGGACAGTGCTTCTCAGGGTGAAGCGTCGGCGCAGGTGCACGGATCAACTCCTCTGCTCCCGGTGGGTGGTGAAATTGTTTTGTTAATAACCTTTCCGAATGACTCTGTCAATGAACGACTCGTCGACGACGGTGCGCGGGTACTGCGATACGCGCCGTGCGTGGCCTGATGATGTCCGGGAACGCGAGGACTACCCTGACTGGCATGGCCGGATTTGTGCAGGCTCCCGGTGCGCAGCCGCTGCTGGGCCACTTCCTTCCGCTGCTTCGCGACCCGCTGCGCTTCATGGACTCGCTGCGCGGGCAGGGCGACCTCGTGGCGATCAGGGTCGGACCGCTGCGGTTCGCCGTGGTCTGCGATCCGGTCCTCGCCCACGAGGTCCTCACCGATCTGCGGACCTTCGATCGTACCGGGCCCGTCTACGACCGGACCCGGCGGGCCATGGGCAGCGGGGTGGCCACCGCCACGTACGCGGACCATCGGCGGCAGCGGCTGATCATGCAGCCCGCCTTCCACGCCCGGCACCTGGCGGGCTACGCCGAGGTGATGCGGCATCAGACGGGCACGCTGGTCGGCGGCTGGCAGGACGGCGAGGTCGTGGACATGGTCGAGGAGATGTTCCGGCTGACCACGTCGATCGCGCTGCGGGCGCTGTTCTCCACCCGGCTTGACCCCGCGGATGCCGAGAAGCTGCGCTCGGCGTTCGAGGTCTTCCTGCGCGGCTCGTACACCCAGCTCGCCCTGCCATCGCTTGGCCGCCTGCCACTGCCCGCCAACCGCCGCTACCAGGCGGCGCTGCGGCAGTGGCGTACGCAGGTGCGTGACCTGATCGCGCGCCATCGCGGTGCGGCAGGCGACCAGCACGACCTGATGGCCCGTTTGCTGGACGCGCGCGGCGACGACGGCGAGGGACTGACCGATGAGGAGCTCTGCGATCAGGTCGCGGTGCTGCTCATCGCCGGTGCGGAGACCACGTCCGCGGCGCTGACCTGGGCGATGTACCTGTTGTGCACGCATCCCGAAGTACTCGACGCGGTGAGCGCCGAGTCCGGCCGGGTGCTCGGCGGCGCCGTCGCCGGCTGGGCGCACCTGCCGGACTTGGAGCTGACCGCCCGGGTGATCAAGGAAGCGCTGCGGCTGTACCCGCCGAGCTGGCTGCTGCCGCGCACGGCGACGCGCGAGGCCCGGCTCGGCGCGCACGTCGTCCCGTCGGGCACCATGGTCCTGGTCAGCCAGTACCTGCTGCATCGCGACCCGGACGTCTTCGCCGATCCGAACCGCTTCGACCCGGGCCGATGGCTCGCGCCCGGCCGGTCCGCGGCCGAGTCGGCGCCACCGGCCACAAGGCCGCGGTCGAGTTCGAAGAGCCACCATGCGTATGTGCCGTTCGGCGGCGGACCGACCAAGTGCCTCGGCGAGCAGTTCGCGACTGCCGAGGCGGTGCTGGCCCTCGCCTCGGTCCTCGCCCGCTGGACACCGCAGCTGCTCGATTCGCGCGCGGCGCGCAAGCCCGACTGCCGGCTGGTCATGCTGCCCCGGCACCTGCCCGTGCGGCTGGCGGCACGGGCACGGTGAGCCGACGAAGTTCCGGCGGCGGTGTTCCGGCGGCGACGTCTTTCAGCTGGTCGAGCCGGAGTAGTACCAGCCGAGCTCGCTTTGCACCTTCGCGGCCATCTGCGTCGGGGTCAGCGTTCCCTCCAGCAGCTGGACGGCGAGGTTCTGCTCGTCCGTCCACACGCCGCCGCTGGCCGCGGGGGACTTGTTCGCCTTGAGGTTGGCGACGTTCGGCGGCGGGGTGTCCATCGCGCTGCGGATGCCGAAGATGGGCTGGATCGGCTGAGACTGGAACCACTGGGAGGCCTGGACGGCCAGCGGGTACTTGGCCGGGACGCTCGCGCCCTTGACCGGGGAGATCTCGCCGGCGATCGAGGAGAACGCGTTGCCGAAGGCCGGCGTGGCGGTGAAGGCCACGACCTTCTCGGCGGCCGAGGCCTCGGCCGCGTCGCCGATCTGCGAGTTCAGCGAGAAGTCGCCGTCGGCGTACCAGTCGACCTTGGGCTGGCCGCCGGCGGGGGACGGGACGAGGAACTGGCCGAGCTGCACGGCCGGGTTCACGGTGGTGAACTCGGGGGTGTTGAAGATGCCGTCGATGACGAAGCCGCACTTGCCCAGGGCCAGGGCCGTCTCCTGCTCGGTGTCCGCGGAGCCGACGGCCTGCCAGTTGGGCTCCAGGTACGGCGCGAGCTGCTGGAACGCCGTGAGGGTCTGCACGTACGGCGCGCCGGTGTAGTCGGCCTTCTTGTCGACGAGCTGCTGGGTGAAGTCGTCGGGCATCGTGGACGCGCCGATCGCGTCGATCTGGAGGCCGAGCATCCAGGGCTCGGTTCCCATCACGTACATCGGCGTCACGCCCGCGCTCTTGAGTTTTTGCAGCGCGCTGATGAAGTCCGGCCACGTCGCCGGTTCCGCGATGCCGTGCTGGCCGAGCACGGCCTTGTTGTAGAACACCGACATGGTCTGGATCGCGAACGGGACGCCGTAGGTCTTCCCCTGGTACTGCGCCGTCGCCAGCGCCGCGGAGGAGACGGTCGACGTGTCCACCTGGCCGTCGAGCGCCTTGATCATCCCCGCGGCGGCGTAGGTGTCGGTGGCCTCGCCGGCGCGGTCGTAGAAGATGTCGGGCCCCTTGCCGCCGTTCATCGCGGTGCGCAGGATCGCGTCGTACTGGGTCGGGGCGATCGACCGGAAGTCGATGTTGACCTTGACGCCCTGCGTGGCGAGGTCGCTTTGCACGGTGCTCCACAGGCTCTTGTCCTGCGGGCGCCACGACCAGACGCTCACCGTCGGCGCGCCGGGGTTGCCGCCGCTCCCGGACGAGCTGGAGCACGCGGTCAGACCGGTCGCGACGAAGGCGGACGCGACGACTAGGGCGAGCGTCGCCGACCGTCGGCGGTGGCGTAGGCGCGGGCGGCGAGGGCTGGACGCGGTGGTGGGCATGAGTGGCAGTCCCTTCACATCTTGACGGCGCCGGACAGGAGGTTGCGGCGCAGCTGGCGGGTGACGAGGAGGGCGCCGACGATCGTCGGCAGGCTCACGATGACCAGGGCGGCGAGTAGCAGCTGCCACTGGGTGGCGTACTGGCCGACGAAGGACAGGACGCCGACCGAGACGGTCATGTCGGACGGGTTCTGGATCAGCAGCAGCGGGAGGAAGAACTCCTTCCACGCGTTGATGAACTCGAAGATGGCGACGATGCCGAGGGCGGGGCGCACGAGCGGGAGGACGACGTGCCAGTAGATCTGGAGCGGGCCGGCGCCGTCGACCACCGCCGCTTCCTGTAGTTCCGCCGGTATCGAGCGCATGAAGTTGACCAGGATGAAGACGCTGAAAGACATCCCCGCGGCCGTGAACACCAGGATCAGTGAGGGCAGCGAGCCGAGCAGGCCGAGCTGGCGCATCAGGATGAACAGCGGCAGCGCGACGATCTGGATGGGCAGGGCGAGGCCGGCGACGAAGAAGAGGTAGAGCAGCTGGTTGCCGCGGAAGCTGTAGCGGGCGATCACGTAGGCGGCCAGCGACGAGGTCAGCAGCACCGCGGCGACCGTCGCCCCGGCGACGAACACGGTGTTGATCAGGAACCGGCCGAGGTCGCCGCCGACCCACGCCTGCGAGTAGTTCTCCGTGTGGATCCGGTCCGGCGCGGAGAGGGGAGCGGCCAGGATCCCGGCGATGGTCTTGACCGAGAGGTAGACCACGAACAGCAGCGGCACCAGGACGATGACGGCGTAGAGCACCAGGACGGCATGGCTGATCACGGCGGCCCTGCGGCGGCCGGGGCGGATGCTGCTGGTGCGCACGGGGCGCCTGCCTTCCTGTGCCTTCCTGGAGGTGGCTCGGTCGTGACTTCAGACCGCGACGCGCTTCTGCACCCACAGCAGGCCGCCGGAGACGGTGACCACGATCGCGAACCCGACCACGGCGAGCGCCGTCGCCAGGCCCATGGACTGCGCGGTGGTGCCGAAGCCGCCGAAACCGGTGCGGTAGAACAGGGTGCTGAGCACGTCGGTGGACGAGGAGGGCCCGGCCTGGGTGCCTTCCATGATGTAGATCAGGTCGAAGGTGCTGAACGCGCCGATGAAGTTCATCGACGTGATCACCACGAGCGTCGGGCGGATCGACGGGATCAGGACGCTGAAGAGGATGCGCACGCGGCCCGCGCCGTCCAGGGCGGCCGCGTCGAGCAGGTCCCTGGGCACGTCGCTGAACGCGGCCAGGAAGACCAGCACCGGGAAGCCCATGCCGACCCAGGCGGTGATGACGGCGATGGTCGGCAGGGCCAGGGTCGTCGAGCCGAGGAACGGCGGGGCCAGGAAGCCCAGGTGCAGGTCGGTGGCGATCGTGTTGTAGACCCCGAAGTCGGGTTCGAGGTAGATGGTCCAGATGTAGGCCACCACCACCGGCGGCAGCATGAACGGCAGGATGAACACGACGCTGTAGCGCTGCGACGCCTTTTCGTTGACCAGGAGCAGCAGGTAGGCGAGGGCGAGCCCGACGAGCAGTGTGAGGACCATGGAGACGGCGAAGAAGTACACGTTGTGCCACACGGCCCGCCAGAACTCGGGCGAGAAGTCGTGACTGGTGAGCGTGTAGCCGTAGTTGCGCAGGCCGATGAAGTCGGTCAGCGGCCCGGTGCCGTTCCAGTTGTAGAAGCTGTAACGCACGCTACTGATCAGCGGGTAGACGACGAAGAGGCCGAACAGGGCGAAGGCCGGCAGGACGAGCGCGGCCAGGACGGGGCCGCGCGGCCTTGTCAGCCTGCTGCCACCGGCGCGCCTGGCCCGCCCGGCGCGAGGACGCTCTTCGAGCCCTGCGGCGAGCGCGTCGGCGGGCTGCGTTGCCCCCGCTGACACCGATCCCTCACCATCCTTCGTTCCTTGAAACTTTCTACCATTCATGCTGGCATTGCGTGAAGACTTTTAACATATGTCCGCCCTTCGAACTTGGCTGCGGCGGCGGCGCGGGGTCGGCTGACGCGTAGCGGTGGATGAATCTACAGCCGCGTACAAAGCCTCGGCCAAGCTCGAAGAGCCCGTATGCCCTGAGAGTAGGGGTGGACGGCGGCCCGGACAGTGCGGGCCGCCGTCCCTTGGACGTGCGCGGTGGCCGAGGTGATCGGGTGGGTGTCCACCGCCCCGCCCGAGCCTCAGCTCGGCGTGCCCAAGCAGGTGGAGCCCGGGTACGCCAGTTTCGGCAGGGTGGTCCCGCTCGGCAGGGCGCCGTGCACCGCGTAGTACGCCATGTCATTGGCTACCTGCGGAGTCTTCGAGGCGGTGGCCGCCTCGCCGACCAGGAACAGGTTTGTCAGCGTGACGTTCAGCGGCCGCTCGACGTTGCCGAAAGGCGTCGAGCCAGGGTCCTGCTGGGACGGGTTGGCCCAGCCGCAGGGGTTGTCGTACAGGGCGTTGACCGCCGCCGCGCCGACCGCGATCACCAGGTGGTTGCCGCTGAGCGTGGCGCCCCAGGCCACGGTGAAGTTCCTGGTCACCTGGCTCGCCGGCAGCCCGGCGAACTTCGCCGCCGCGAGCGCGCTGGTGTCGTCGGCGGACGTGGCCGCATAGAGCAGCACGGTGCCGGGGTAGGTGGTCGGCGTGTTCGGCAGCGCGGTCGCGGTCCAGGCCGCGCCGGGGGCGGTGGCGCTGTCCACGTTCAGTTTCGCGCCGTTCGCGGTGAACACCTGCTCGGATTGGCCGGGCACGATGTTCGAGCTGACGCCGGTGATCGCGGTGGCGGTGCCGGGCAGCGTGGAAGCCTGCCAGGCCGAGCCGTTCCACTCGGTGACGCCGACGGCGCCGGAGGCGGTCGGGTAGAAGACCTCGTCCTGCACCGCGTCCGCCGAGGAGAGCACGTTGGTCGCGGTCAGGCTGCCGCCCGCGGCGACCGCGCCCGGGACCTCGGAGACCGTGAACCCGCCGGTCACCGAGGAACTCGCCACCGCGAGCCTGCCGGCCGCGTCGGTGAAGAACACGTCGACGCCGGAGTCGGTGGTAGCGGCCGAGACCCGGCTGCCCGGCTGCACGCCAAGGCTGTTCGATACGGTCGTGCTCATCCACGCGCCGCCGGTGTTCGCGACGGCGGTGAGGCGGTCGGAGCCGTCGAGGTAGAACGCGTACTCGACGGCGAGCGGGTTGCCCGAGACGGCGGTGGCCAGCGAACCCGGGGTCGCCGTGGCCGGCGCGGGCAGTGCTGCGGTGGACCAGCTGCCGCCGGTCTCGGTGGTCGCGTTCAGCGCACCGGAGGCGTCGAAGAAGAACACTGTCGGCGTGACGTGCGACGCTGGGGAGCCCCCGGAGACCGGGTCGGCGGCGAGTGCGGCCAGCGCGCTCTGCGCCGCGGGCGTGCCCGGCAGCGCGGCCGACGTCCAGCCGTTGGCGCCGATGTAGGTCTCGCCGAGCGCGCCGCCCGTGGACCGGAAGTAGGCGTGCGGGATGGTGGCGTAGCCGGCGTCAGGGTCCGCATAGGAAAGGCCGGTGATGGCGGTACCGGCGGCGAGCTGCCCCGGTTCGGTCTGCTGAAGCCAGCTTCCGCCATCCCAGCTGTCCACGGCGAGGCTGCTCCCGCTACCCGGAGTGAACGAGTACTGCATCAGCGGGTCGACGGTGTACCAGACCGCGTTGTTCGGCGCCGAGGCGACCGCGGACGATGGCGCGCTGACGCCGATGTTCCAGGTCTTCGTGATGATCGTGCCGAAGTTCGAGGTGGCGGTCATGGTCACCGTGTAGAGCCCGGCGCGCGGGAAGACGTGCGTCGCCGTCTGCGCGGTGATGTTGTTGTTCCGGCCGTCGTCGAAGGTCCAGTAGTACTTGCTGATCGAGCCGTTGCTCTCGGTGGCGGTGGCGGCGAGGCCGACCGAGGTTCCGGCGACCGCGGTCGCCGCGGCCGTGATCGTCGCGGTCGGGTTCGGCTGCTGCGCGGCGGTCGGCGGTGCGACGAGCACCCACTGCTCGCCGGCGCCCCAGACGGAGGCGGCCCACGGGGTCAGGTTGAGGTTCTGGTTGTACTCGACGGTGATGCCGTCCGAGCCGAGGAAGTCGCCGTTCGCCATGTTCACCGTGCCGTCGGCGTTGACCGAGGTGATGATGCCGACGTGGTTGGCGAACTTGCTCGCGGTGATCGTGCCGGGCGAGTAGAAGAGTACCGCGTCACCGGGCTGCGGGGTGCCGGAGTCGGCGGCCGGGGTCTGCCCGTCGTTGAGTGCCCATGTGTAATAGGAGCTCGCGGCGGCGTCGATGGTGTTCATGTCCTGCGTGACGCCGCCCTGTTCCCAGGTCCACTTGGCGAAGTCGGAGCACCACTCCTCATTCTGGTTCTGCACGTTGTACCCGGCGTCCGGGCCGCAGCCGTCCGCGTTGGGCGAGAAGGCGGCCACAAGAGTGGTGTACGGGTCGCAGTCGACGCCGTTGAAGCTCGTCTCCGCAGGTGTGGTGGCATGGCCGGTTTGGGTGAGCGCGACGTTCGCGATGTTCGCGCCGAGGCTTGTGCTGCCCGCCTTGGCAGCCTTGGCGGCGGCTGCCTTCGCGGCGGCGGACGGCAGGGCCGTGGAGCAGTCCACGGCGGAACCGGCCAGCCCCAGCGCGGCCTTGACCGCGGCGGGCACGTTGCTCGCGCAGGCCGCCACGGTCGGCGTGGGTATCAGGGTCCAGTCGCCGCCCTTGGCCTTCTCGAACAGGCCGCGGCCGGCGCCGTCCTGGAGGTCGATGGTGAGCTGCGTCCCGGCGGCAGCCGACGGCAGGAAGCCGGCTACGGCCCATTCGGTGCCGGTGGCATCGTCATCGGCGAAGTGCTCGGAGTCGGCGCGAAGCTCGCCCACGGCGCTGTGCGGGATGCGCCGGCCCATGGCGTAGGCCTGGGCGAGCGCGGCAGTGTCGTCCGCCGTCGCAGTCAGGGTCCTGACGGTGTTCGGCGCGCTCGCCGCGGTCGCGGCTGAGGCCGGCGGCAGAGCGCTGAATCCGAGCAACGCGGCGCAAAGGCCGCCCACGGCCGCGAGGCGGGTTCTGCGCAGGTGTCGCGGGGGCGAATCCGGGTGGGGTGGTCGAGCCACGTGTACCTCCGGGTGAAGATCGCAGGATGGCGCGCGCACAGGGGAGAGCATGGCGAAGCGAATGTTAGAAAGCAATACAGATTGCCAAAGCTTCGAAACTTTCCTTCAAGATCGGCAATCAGGCCTCTGGCAGTGACTGGATCACCCGCACTCTGAAGCCGGTCGGACCGCTCACCGTTGCTGGCTGACGGAACTGGTCAAATCAGGTGGCGGAAACTTACGATGTGCGGCATGGGCGCCACCGGGACAGCGATCCCACCCGCCGCGGCCCGCCTGGTCAGCGACGCCGTCGACCAGCGGATGATGACCACCGCCGTGCTCGCCGTCGGTCGCGGCGCGCAGACGTTCGGCGTGCAGATCCTCGGCGAGACCCGCAGCGGGCCGTCGGGCGTGCCCGTCACCGCCGACACGCTCTTCGACCTCGCGTCGCTCACCAAGGTGGTCGCGACCACCCCCGCGATCCTCCGGCTGTATGACGCGGACGAACTCGACCTCGACGACCCGGTCTCCCGCTACCTGCCCGCATACGCGCAGGGCGCCAAAGCCGAGGTGACATTGCGGCATCTGCTTTTGCACAGCTCGGGCCTGCCCGCGCACAGACCGTTCCATTGGCTGCCCGGCACTGCGGCGTCACGGCTCGCCGCCGCTGCCGAGGAACCGCTCGAAGCCGCACCGGACACCCGCGTCGTCTACTCGGACATCGGATTCATGCTGCTCGGCGCCGTCATCGCGAAGGTCTCCGGCGCGGGACTCGATCACGCCGCGCGCGAACTGGTCTTCGAACCCCTCGGCCTGGCGTCCACCGGCTATCTGCCCGACCCCGGCCGCGTCTTCGCCGCCACCGAACCCGATCCGCTCACTGGCGAGCCGATCAGCGGACGCGTGCACGACGAGAACGCACATGCGCTCGGCGGCATCGCCGGGCATGCCGGCGTGTTCGCAACCGTTGGCGACCTTATTCGTTATGTGCAGGTCGGCTGGCTCGTCGAGGACGGCGCGAACGGTTCTGACAGCGCGAACGGCAACGGATTCCTCTCCGCGCGCGCCCGCGCTGCCGCCACCACATGCCAGACAGCGCGGCTGGACGGACGGCGTGGGCTGGGCTGGACCCTCGCCGGAGACCGTTGGGACCATATGACCGCTGCCTGGCCGCACACCCGGGCCGGCCACACCGGATTCACCGGGACGAGTGTCGCGTTCGACCCGATCGGCGGGCTCTGGGCGGTGCTGCTCACCAATGCGGTGCACGCCGGCCGGGACCACGCGGGCATCGCCCTGCTGCGACGCACGGTGCATGCGGCCGTCGCCGCGTGGGCGGAGGCGGTCGGCCACGCCGACCTGCCCGAGCGCCGCTCGTGCCACGCCGCCGCCGATTACGATCGTGCCGTCCGAATCCGAGGAGACCGATGAGCCCCGCTGGTCACGACGAGGCAGCAGCGCCCGTTCCGGCGGGCCCCGCGGCGCGGGCCAGGGGCGCCGAATCGGTGTTGCCGCCGCAGACGATCCTGGTGCAGATCCGCGCGCTGCTGCCGAGCCTGCCGCCGTCCGAGCGCCGGGTGGCGATGGCTGCGCTGGCCGACCCGGTGGGGGTGGCGGCGCGCACGATCAGCGACCTCGCGGCGTCCTGTCAGACCTCGGAGACCACGGTCGTCCGGTTCTGCCGCAGCCTCGGCCTGCGCGGATACCCGGAACTGCGCATCGGCCTGGCCGCGGCCGCGTCCGCGCAGGACGGCCCGGCCGCCGCCGGCTGGACCGGTCTGGGCACCGACATCGGCCCGCGGGACACCACGGCCGAGGTCCTGGGCAAGATCGGCTTCGCCGACGCGCGGGCGGTGGAGGAGACCGTGGCCCAGTTGGACCTGCACGTGTTCGGCGAGTCGGTGGACGCGCTCGCGGCGGCGGACAAGGTGGATCTCTACGGCTCGGGCGCGAGCGCGCTGGTTGCCATGGACTTCCAGCAGAAGCTGAACAGGATAGGCCGCAGGGCCATGGCGTGGTCTGACCCGCACCTGGCGCTGACGTCGGCCGCCCTGCTGCGCAAGGGCGACGTCGCGGTGTGCATCTCCCACACCGGCGAGACGCCCGACACCCTCGCGGCCTTGCGCGAGGCCCGCGGCAACGGAGCCCTGACGGTCGCGATCACGAACTTCCCCCGCTCCACGATCGCCGTGGAAGCCGACCGTGTCCTGACCACCGCGGCGCGCGAAACCACCTACCGCTCCGGCGCCATGGCCAGCCGCATCGCCGCGCTCACCGTCGTCGACTGCCTCTTCGTCGCCCTCGCCCAGCGCAACCGCGCCCGCACCCTCAAGGCACTCGAACGTACCTACGTCGCCGTCCGTAACCGCCGCATCGTAGCCGCCGACTAACGACGCCCGCGCCTGTCCCGACACTGCCACACCTGTCGGAAGTCGCCTCCTGGCGTTAGGGCGTGTTCGAGCTGCGCGGTAGAGGTTTGCCTCGCCTGTCGTGCACGTTCGCCGAATTGTCGGGTCCCCAGTGCCGCCAGGCCCCTGTCACATACGGTCGGACAACCAATCTGAGCACGCCCCTCCACCTTGCGAACGCACGCGCCACGCACCGCGCCCTTAACCGGCCCTGCCTCTCGAACAACCCCTGGGAACGCACTGAATGTCTTGATATATTGCTCAGATCGCCCGGTTTGCTCCGGTTTACTGGTAAATATCGATCGGGGCAAACCGATATGAGCCGGGCGTGTTTCAAGATTTCAGTGCGCCCTTAGTCGGTGGAGGCCCTGCCGAGGGTTTGCAGAGCCGCGCGGACGCGGCCGTCGCCGACGGCCAAGGCGGCACGGGCTTTCTCGGTGTCGACGCCAGCGATGAGGGCGACGATCGCGATCTTGACGTCGCCGCCGGCCTCGGTGAGGGCGCGGGCGCATTCTTCCCCGGACTCGCCCGAGGCTTCGGTCAGAATCGTCAGGACCCTGCCGCGCAGCTTCGCGTTGACGGCGTTCATCTCGACCATCAGGTTCGAGTACGTCCTGCCGAGTGCCACCATCAGCGCCGTCGACAGGCTGTTGAGCACCAGCTTCTGCGCGGTGCCCGCCTTCAGGCGGGTGCTTCCGGCGACTGCCTCAGGGCCCGTATCCACCGCGAGGTGGACGTCCGCGTCCAGGGCAAGTTGCGCGTGCGGGTTGGCGCTGACCAGCACCGTGAACGCGCCGACCGCGCGGGCCGCGCGCAGCGCGCCGCCGACGTAAGGAGTCCGTCCGGACGCCGTCAGGCCGACGACGATGTCGCCCGCTTCGACGGCTGCGGCCTCCCTGGCACCCTGTGCCGGGTCGTCCTCGACGTTCTCGGACGGCCGGGCGAGCGCGGCCGCGCCGCCCGCGTGGTGGGCCACGACGATGTCCGGAGTCAGGCCGAAGGTCGGGATCAGCTCCGCCGCGTCCATCACGGCGAGCCTTCCGGAGGAGCCCGCGCCGAAGTAGTGCATGCGGCCGCCGACCGCGAGCCTGCGCGCCGCCTCGTCGACGACCTTTGCGAGTTCCGGCAGTACGGCGCGCACCGCGTCTGGCGGCACCCGGTCCTCGTCGTTGAGCATCTGTAGCACTTCGAGCGTCGGGACCAGGTCGATCCGGGTCGTCCTGGGGTTGCGTTCCTCGGTGGGGGACTGCACACGGTGGGCGTACGGAGTGCTCATCGGCTGAGGCTGTCCTTCCGGGCCTGCGCACCGTTGGAAGGTCAGCAATCGCCGAGCTCAACGCAGGTGGCGCTCAGCCATGATGGCGCTAAGTTCCATCGAGGTCAATTTCTAAGTTAATTATCGACGTACTTCGAAGCGCTCCTGGAACAGCCGGGTATGCAGGGCGGCGGCGTCAAGCCCGTCGCCGAGAAGGCGGAGCGCGGCGAGCCATGCGGCGCCGGCCGCGCCGTCCATCCCAGCGGTGATGGTGGCCATGGGCCAGGTCTCGGCGACGGCGGTGAGCACGAGTCTGTGAACGGGGGAGCCCGGTGCAAGGATCCCGCCGGCGAGCACGATGGGCGCGGCGGGGTCCTGCGCGCCGTGGGCGTTGCGGGTGCCGCCCGCGTTGCGCGCTTGGGTGAGTGTGGCGACGAGGAGGTCGGCGGCCTCGTGCAGGATGCGGGAAGCGTTGCGGTCGCCTTGAGCGGCGGCGGTGAGAACGAGCGGGACGAGGGTGGCGAGGTGGACCGGTCGGCGTGCGTTGGCTGCGGCGATGACGGCGGCGGCAAGGCGTCGGCCCTCGCCGAGGCCGAAGTCGGGGCGGTCAGGCGCTGCGTCGACGGCGGGGGCAGGGACGGTGGGGGCGACGGCCGTAGCGGATGTGCCTGACGTGGTGGGGACGGTGGGGGTAACGGCCGCAGTGGATGTGCCTGACGTGGTGGGAGCGGCGGGGGCGACGGCCGCAGTGGGTGCAGCGGGTGCAGGATTCATGCCGGGTGTGGCCGTGGTGGACGCGGTGCGTGCAGTGGGTCCGGCAGCTGTGTCGGATGTGGTGGCTGCGGCCGGGGCGGACGAGGGGACCAGTTCGGCGAGTACCGCGGCCACGAGGCCGGACGGCGTGACGCCGTCGTCGAGGTCTCGGAGCGTCGCGCGCACGGCTTGGCGACCGATCCAGAACCCTGATCCCTCGTCGCCGAGCAGCCAGCCGTGGCCGCCGAGGATGCCCGCGGGGCGGCGGTCGCGCATGGTCGCGGCGATGGCGCCGGTGCCGGCGAGCAGGACCGAGCCGTCGGGTTCGGGGCTGCCGGCGGCGAACGCGGTGGTGACGTCGGCGACGATCTCGACCGTGCAGCGTAAGCCGATACGCCGCCAGAGCGTGGCGATCGCCTCGGCCGCCGCAGGGTCGCCGACGAGCTTGCTCGCTCCTGCCATGCCGATCACGCAGGCGTCGACCGCGGGCGCTGCGAGGCCGGCCTCCGCTAGGGCCTCGGTGATCGCCGCCTCGATGTGCATGGCAGCGGTGTCGACGCCGTGCGTGGTCGGGTTCGCACCCGCCCGGCGAGAGGCGCCGAGCCGGATGCCGCCGGGTACGCCGACGACGAGGGCGCGCGTCCAGGTACCGCCGATGTCGAGCCCGAGGACCACATGCGCTGACACGTCGTCGGACCGCCCTTCCCCGCGGCGAAGCGGATGGAGAAGGATGTGGTTTCCTGTGGAATTGTGCCAGCGGGTCACGCGGAGATCAACAGCCGGCGCCGAAGCCGGAGCCGAGGGATCAGCAGGCGGAGCCGAGGGCGGTGAACAGGCCGTGGGCGGAGGGCCCGAAGCCGCGGTCGATGCGCC
>NZ_DASYZI010000308.1:0-2202 GCF_035946395.1 Actinocrinis sp. | reverse complement strand
TGCGGGGTGGCCGGCCAGTGGCTCTGGTCGCCGTTGAGGATCAGCACCCACTGAGCCGCCCGGCCGATCAGATCGAGCGCGCAGGCCAGCCCGAGGACGATCGCGTAGCGGGCGAGCACGGTGCTGCGGTTCGGCGGCATCAGTATGGCGACGAAGGCGGCCAAGCCGAGCGCCATCAGCACCGCGGCGGGGGCCCAGCACAGGGGAGTGTTGTTCCAGCCGTCGATCACTGCGGACTGGCCGGGTCCGCGGTTCGCGCACTGTACATTGAGATACGTCATGTGACACACCGAGGCGTTGTGCAGCAGTACGAAGGGTTTGAAGGCGTATAAGCCACCGAGGACGCCTGCGGCGATCAGGCCGAGCCGGGTGCTGTAGAAGGCCAGGAGCCGCAGCACGCCGCCGACCGAGACCGGCGCGCGGCGTGCAGTCGCGGTCCGGGGCTTTTGCGGGTGCGGGCTCTGCGAACTCGGCGGGATTCGTGGTGTGACGGGTGCTGACTTGGCCTTTCTCGCCTTCTTGGCCGCGGCCTCGGCCGGAGCCTCGGTTTCGGGCGGTGCGGGCGGTGCGGGCAGCGCCAGCTCGACCCTGGTCGGGTCGAGCGGAACCGGGACCTCGACCATGGTGGGCGCCAGGGGGAGTACGGTCTCGACCTTGGTCGGCGCGGGTGGGAGCCAGGCCTCTGCCTTGGTCGTGGCGGGTTCGGGCACTGGTGGTGCCATGACCGCCGTGGGCACTGGAGGATTCGGGCCTGATCCGCCGTTGTTCGCTGCGCCGTTGCCTGCCCTGCCGCGGTCCGGCTGCGGCACAGCGGTCTCGGGGGCCGACACGCTGTGCTCCGGCCCGTGGTCCGGTGGCTGCGCCGCGTTTGAGCCGATGAGGGCCGTCGCCGACTGGATGGTGGCACGTTTGGCCGGGTCCTTGACCAGCAGCGCCTTCAGCAGGGCGGTCAATTCGCCCGCGTGCTGCGCGCGTGGAACCGGGTCGTTGAGGATCGAGGAGAACTGCGCGTCGATCGTCGTGCCGGTGAACGGGGGCGTGCCCTCCACCGCGGCGAAGAGGGTCGCGCCCAGCGACCAGAGGTCTGCCGCGGCCGTCGCCTCCTGGCCCTGAAGCAGTTCCGGCGCAAGGTAATCCGGCGTGCCGACGATGGTGCCGGCCGCGGTGAGTGTGGAGACCGCGCCGCCGAGCGACCGGGCGATGCCGAAGTCGGTGAGCACGCAGCGGTTCTCGGTCAGCAGGATGTTGTCCGGTTTCAGGTCGCGGTGCACGATGCCCGCTGCGTGTGCGTGGCGCAGCGCGGCGAGCAACCGGCCGGCCATCGAGGCCGCGGTCGCGGCCGGGATCGGCCCGTCCCGCCGGATCCGCGCGGCCAGCGACTCGCCCGGGATGTACTCCATGACGATGACCGGGCTGCCGCCGTGGTCCACGATGTCGTACACCCGCACGATGCCGGGGTGGTTGAGCCGGGCCACCAGCCGTGCCTCACGTTTGATCCGGTCCGCCAGCCGGGTGCGCCCGGCCGCGCCGATTCCGGCCGGCAGGGTGAACTCCTTGAGCGCGACGTCCCGGTCGAGCGTCTCGTCCCTGGCGTGCCACACGCGGCCCATGCCGCCCTCGCCGACCAGCCGGACCAATCTGTACCGGCTGCCCACCGCCCCGTCAGCAGTCTGTATCACGGCACAAGCGTAGGGCGGCGAAGCGCTGGCCGTGCACGTTGTTCTCCGACGCGATCGGCTGTCGGTGCTCAGTGGCAGAGTGCCGGCCGTGAGCGTGTGGAGTCTGGCGGACGTCGAGCGTGCCGTGCGTGCGGGTTGGGGCGTCCTGGAAGCGGCTGATCTGCGCAGCGCCGAACTCCTGCCCGGTCACCTCGCTGCCGGACCCCGCTCATGCACAATTCGTCACCGCCTGACCGCTGCGTTGAAGCGGCGAATCAGTTCACGTGCGCAACGTGCGCAATCGGCTGCTCTTCCTCGATCGGCACGGCCACGATTTCGATCCCACCGCACGGCTCAGCGGCTCGTACGTACGACTCACACGTACTTCGTGACGTCCGCCACTGTGAAGCCCTGAGCCTGGATGTGCCGGTACAGGTTGGTCATCATCTGCACCATCGTCAGGCCCTTGAGCTGCGCCGGACCGCGGAAGTGGCACAGGATGATGTCGCCGGGCCGCAGATGGTGCGAAGAGGTCTGGTACTGC
>NZ_DASYZI010000307.1:0-53968 GCF_035946395.1 Actinocrinis sp. | reverse complement strand
TCAGGCGGCGGCGACGGGGTAGCGGGTGGGTGTGGTGGTGTAGTCGCGTCCGGTGAGGTGTGAGGTCCAGGCGAGGGTGTCGTTGGTGCGGTTGAGTTTCCAGTGGTTGTGGGTTTTGTGGTTGTGGTGGCGGCGGCAAAGTGGTGTGAGGTTCTCGGGGGTGGTGGGTCCGCCCTGGTTGAAGGGTTGGTTGTGGTCGAGGTCGCAGCGGTCGGCGGGCATGTGGCAGTGCGGGAACACGCAGGTGGTGTGCTTGAGCTGGGTGAGGCGTTTGATGGCGGCGCGGGGTGTGTAGGTGCGGGGCGAGGCGTCCACGAGGGTGCCATCGGTGGAGGTGAGCAGGAAGCGCCATTGGGCGGTGTGGGCTGATGCGATGCGGCGGGTTTGTTCGGGGCAGAGCGGGCCGTAGCCGGTGAGGTGACCGGGCTCGTGGCTTAGCCCCAGGAGGGTTTCGATGCTCACCACGACATTGATGTGGGCGGGGGCGGCAGGCAGGGCGGAGAGTGTTGCGGGGCTCGGGTTGGCGCCGCTTGCGGCGTGGTGCAGGAGCGCGGGCAGGAGGTCGGCGCGGCGCTGGTCGAGGGTACGGGTGTCGGCGGGAGTGTTGTTGTTCTTGCGCTTCGCACCCTGGGCGAGGGTGGTGAGGGTGCGCATGGCCATCTGCGCCACATCGGCCGGTAGATAGAAGCTCAACGTGGCCATCCCGTCGTCTTCGGCGCGCAGTTCGACTCGGCGGCGAGCACGCTCGTGACGGTGACGATTCGCAGCGGCGTCCGGGTCGGCGCGCAGGACGGCGCGGCGAATGGCTTGACGGGTGACCGCGGCACTCTGGCCCGCCATCCGGGGTAGGACGCGGGTTTCGACGGCCCGGGCGGCCAGGTCGTCGAGGCCGGCGGTCAGTTGGGTCAGGGCGCGGGCTTGCTCGATGGAGACTTGGCCCTGGGAGAGTTGGTGCAGGGTGTCGGGGAACAGGCGGGTGAGGGCGTGGGCGTCGGCCAGCCGCGCCTGGGCGGTGGCGGGGGACCAGGCCAGGGCGGCACACAGCTCACTTTCCACCAGCCACAACCAACCGCCACCCCCACCCCTATCGCCACCGCCACCGGTTTCCGGCTCGTGACGGGCCAGGGCAGCCAGGCCACGCACCAACCCGGCATGCGCGTGACGCAACAGCCGCTCCCACGCGAGCACCGCATCCAGGCAACCAGCTGCCGAAAGATCATCGAACACCAGTTCGTCCAGCTGGCCGGCGCTGGGAGCCGCGTTGGCGAGCCGCACGGCCAAGGCATTCAGGTCCATAGTGGATGGGGAGGTAATCTCTGTCGTGTTCATGGTGGATCTCTTTGTCGTTTCGGTGCAGTTGGTAGCGTATTTGCTCATACTCCATTCTATAGAAGGTGGCAGACATGCGGCGTGGAAAATGGTAAGTCATATATTCGACTACGTGTTCGAGTTCATGTGTGCGTGAATGCATGTGCGAGGCGCTGTCTCGCTGCCTCAGTAACTGCGACTACCGCGATTGCTGCGATGACCGCGGCTACTATGACTACTACGACTACTGCGACTACCCCGATTACCCCGATTACCCTGCTGCCTCGGCCTGGCTGAACAGGTCGGCGACCGCGTTGCCGAAGTACATGCTGTACGAGATGTCTGGGGTGTCGCCGCCGGTTTCGTAGCCGCCTATCACGCCTACCACTGTGCCGCTGCCGCTCTGCGGGTCCACGTCGGCCATGAACGGCCCGCCGCTGGTGCCGTCCGGGAAACCGGGGCAGTCGAACTCCAACTGAGTGGGACTGAACTGCTTCGTGTCGTTGGTGCACGTGACCGGCTTGTCGGTGGTGCTCGGGTAGCCGACGACCTGCACCATTCCCGTATAGGACGGGCTTAGGCCGAGTTGGTTCGCGCCGACCTGGTCCTGGATTCGCTGGGCCGAACCGGGCTGGTGGACGACCAGGAACGCGACGTCGTAGTCGGGATCGCCGCTGTTGATCCACTGCTGTGGCACCAGGATCCTGGTCGGCGTCCAGATCCCATACGGCTGCTGGCCGTCGTGGTATCCGGGCACGAACGCGATGCTGCTGACGTATGCGCCCGACGAGGTGTCGTACACGCAGTGCGCCGCCGTGATGACGATGTCGCCGGACTGGCTGGACACGACGCTGCCGGTGCAGAAGTGCGAACCGGTCGTGCCGCTGGAGTAGTCGACTATCGCGCCGACCTGCGGTAACCCGGCGAACGTGGTTGCCGTCAGCGGGTTCGAGGCGGTCATCGCCGGTGCCGAGTCGGTCGGCGAGACCGGCCCGGCGGGTGGAGGTGCTGTCCCGTCTGCGCCATCCGCACTGTTCGCACCGTAAGCGCCATTCGCGCCATCAGCGCCGACGGCGCTGCCGATGGCACTCGGGCTGGGTGTGTGTGCTGTCGAGCCATCCGTGACTATGCCCGTGCCCGTACCGGTGCCTACGGGCGCGACCGCGGTGCCGGAGCTGGTTGGGCGTGGCCTCGCCTGCTGTGGCGTGAGCCCTCCGTCCGGGCCGAGCCGATACGCGACCGGCTGGCTGGCCAGCGACTGCGGGCCGGGCGCCGTAGCAGCGAGTGCGTTCGACGCGCTTTGGGCGCCGACGGCACGTTGCTCGACGACGAACGTGCCGATCGCGGCGACGGCCAGCGTACCGAGGCACGAGACAGCGGCAGCGAGTCGTCGCCGCCGCTGTCTGTGCCGTTGCGTGTCCGGGCCGGTTACGCGCATCGATCTCTCGTCATGCTGTGCATGCTGTGTTCAATGGCGGTTGTTCAGTAGCTGTACTCGTTCTATGGCTGTGCTCTATTGCTGTGTTCGGTCGCGATTCAGCTGCCAGCCAGCTGTGATTCAGCTGCGGTCCAGCCGTGGTTCAGTCGTGGTTCAGTCGTGTTTCGGGAAGCGAGCGCCTTCGACAGCCTAACCCGACGGTCAACCAATCCGACGGTCAACCAACCCGAAGGTCGACTAACCCGAGGGCTGACTAACTACGCATCGCGCGCAGCGACTCCTTCAGTGAAGCCGTCGTTGCCAGCACGGCGCTCGGCTCGTAGCCGCAGTGTGCCATGCAGTTGGCACAGCGCTCGTCCTTGCCCCGGCCGTAACTGTCCCAGTCAGTGGTCTCGACCAACTCGCGGTAGGTCTTCACGTACCCGTCGTTCATCAGGTAGCAGGGCCGCTGCCAGCCGAACAGCGAGTAGGACGGAATACCCCAGGCGGTGCACTCGAACTCCTGCTTGCCCTCAAGGAAGTCGAGGAACAGTGGCGAGTGGTTGAGCCGCCAGCGCTTGCGGTTGCCGTTGTCGAAGGCCTTCTTGAACAGCTCACGCGTCTGCGTCACGCCGAGGAAGTGCTCCTGGTCCGGCGCTTTCTCGTACGCATACGCCGGAGAGATCATCATCTTGTCGACCTTGAGCTCATCGTTCAAGTAGTTGAGCACGTCGATGACGGCCTGCGGCGAGTCGTTGTTGAAGAAGGTCGAGTTCGTGTTGACCTTGAAGCCCTTGGACTGGGCCAGTCTGATCGCCTCGACCGCGCCCTTGAAGCCGCCCTCCTTGTCCACCGCCTCGTCGTGCCGCTTCTCCAGGCCATCGATATGGACGACCCACGAGAAGTACGGTGAGGGCTTGAACTTGTGGATGTGCTTGGGCAGCAGCAGCGCGTTCGTGCACAGGAACACGTACTTCTTCCGCTTGATCAGCTGCCGGACGATCTCGTCCATCTGCGGGTGCATCAGCGGCTCGCCACCGGCGATGGACACCATCGGCGCGCCGGACTCCTCGATCGCCCCGATCGCCTGCTCCACCGGCATCCGCTGCTTCAGGACCGAGGCCGGGTGCTGGATCTTCCCGCAGCCGGGGCAGGCCAGATTGCAGGCGAACAGCGGTTCGAGCTCGACGATCAGCGGAAACTTCTTCACTCCCTTCAGCCGCTGCTTGAACAGGTACGCGCCGATCCGCGCGGACTGCCGCAGGGGAATGGACAAGACGATCAGCTCCCAGCGCTCACTTCAGGCCCGTTGACAACTCCGGTAACACCAGAAACTTCTGAAACTCCAGTATCAAGGTCCGCATCGACCTCGGAACGCGCGTCCGGGTCCGCGTTGCGCCGAGCGGCGGTCAGCGGCGGCATGGGCGGCAGGGCGAACTTGTAAGACTCCTCCACCCCGGGGGGCTCTTCCCGGTGCACCGGGCCGAGGCCGCTCAGCGCGTCGGCCACCTCGTCCACCAGCTTCGGCGGCGCGGAGGCCCCGGCGGTCAGCCCGACCGAGCGCGCCCCGACCAGCCAGGCCGGGTCGATCTCGTCCGCGCCGTCGATCAGGTACGCCGCCGCCCCCGCCCGCTCGGCCACCTCGACCAGCCGCTTGGAGTTCGACGAGTTCTGCGACCCGACCACCAGCACCACGTCCGTCTCGGCGGCGATGTCCCGGATGGCCCGCTGCCGATTCGTGGTGGCATAGCAGATGTCGGACGACGGCGGCTCGATGATGCCGGGGAAGGTGGCGCGCAGCGCGGTCACGATGTCCTGCGCCTCGTCCTCCGCCAGCGTGGTCTGCATGAGGTAGGCGAGCCTGGCCGGATCCTCGACTTCGAGTTCCTTCGCCTGTTTCGCGGTCTGCACCAGGTGGATGCGCGGGTTCACCGGGTCCGGGTCCTCGCCGAGCAGGCCCTCGGACTCGTCGTGGTTCGCGTGCCCGATGAAGACGACGGCGTTGCCGTCACGCAGCGCCCGGCGCGCCTCGGTGTGCACCTTGGCCACCAGCGGGCACGTCGCGTCTACCACCGCCAACCCGCGCCGCGCCGCGTCCTCACGCACCGCCGGGGCGACGCCGTGCGCGGAGAGCACGACCGGCACGCCGTCGGGCACCTCGTCGAGTTCCTCGACGAAGACCGCGCCGCGCCGCTCCAGATCCGCCACCACATACGCGTTGTGCACGATCTGCCGGCGCACGTAGACCGGCGCGCCGTAGCGCTCCAGCGCCTCCTCGACGATCTCGATGGCCCGCTCCACCCCCGCGCAGAACGAGCGCGGCGAGGCGAGCACGACCCGCCGCCCGCTGATCGCATCACTCCAGCGCTCCAGCGCCGGCACGATCCTGCTCAGCATCTGAATCGCGGCCCGCCCCCGCGACACGGTCGCCGGATGATACAAACCCGTCTCCGAGTCGTCCACGATCACCCGGACCACCGCGAACGGCCGGTTGGCCAGCGTGCCGAGCCAGGAGGACTCCAGATCCACCGCAGCGACACCCTCACTCGCCAGCACGCGCCGTCGCGAACCGAGCGCCAGCCGGTCGGTGGTCGCGATCGGCCCGAGGTGCACCTTCACCGGCGCCGAATTCGGGCCGGTCAGCTTCAACGCGCGCAGCGCGGCGGCCAGCAGCGGCGCGGCCGGGCTGCGCACGACCGAGCCCTCCGGCCCGCGCACCTCGGTGGCCACCACGATGTCGCCCGCGCGCACGTGCGGGGCCACGCCGCCCGCGACGCCGGCCACGATCAGCGCGTCGTCGTCGCGCGGCAGCACCCGCACGGCGTTGCGCGCGCGCTGCCCGACCCGCACCACCCGGACGTCGCGAGTGCCGGTCAGCCCCTTCTCCAGGGCGCGGGCCTCGATCGCGAGGGCGGCGGCGATGGTCAGCTTGGGCGGGCGCTCGTCCTGTGCGGGACCGTACGTCCCGGTTGCGGCGTTCACGGGGACTCCACGAGACGGTCGGCCAGGTAGCGGCCGAGCGCGGTCAGCGGGAAGACAAGCCGGTACAGGTGGTAGTTGATGTAGAAGTCGCCGGGGAAACCGGTCCCGGTGAACAGGTCCTCGTCCCAGGTTCCGTCGGCGCGCTGGGTGGCGGCCAGATACGACGCGCCTCGATCGGCGGCCTCCCGTACCGCCACCGACCTCGCGTGCTCACCCGGCTCCTGTGCTGCCAGCAGTGCGAGAAGCGCCCACGCGGTCTGTGAGGCGGTCGACTCGCCCCGGCCGATCCACGCGGGGTCCACGTACGAGCGCAGGTCCTCGCCCCAGCCGCCGTCCGGGTTCTGCCGGTCGATCAGCCACGCGGCGGCCCGGCGGATCGCCGGATGGTCGCGGGCCACGCCGATCTCGACCAGCGCCGGGACCGCCGCCCCGGTTCCGTAGACGTGGTTGGCGCCCCAGCGGCCGAACCAGGACCCGTCCTTCTCCTGATGCTCCAGCAGCCAGCGCACGCCGCGCAGCGCGCGCGGGTCGTCCGCCCGCCCGTCGAGAGCCATCGCCTCGACGATGTGCGCGGTGACGTCGGCCGACGGCGGGTCGATCACCGCACCGAAGTCGCAGAACGGCAGGTCATTGATAAGGTAGCGAGTGTTGTCGGCGTCGAACGCGGCCCAGCCGCCGTCCTTGCTCTGCATGCCGGCCATCCACCGCACGCCGCGGTCGATCGCGCCGCGCAGCGCGGCGAACCGCTCGGCCGTGGCCCCGGCCGCGGCCCGCCGCAACGCGATGACGACTTCCGCCGTGTCGTCGGTGTCCGGATAGCCGTCGTTGGCGAACTCGAAGGCCCACCCGCCCGGCGCCAGATCCGGGCGGCGCACCGCCCAATCGCCCTTGACCGTGATCTCCTCGGCCAGCAGCCAGTCAGCCGCCTTCACGATCGCCGGATGGTCACCCGGCACGCCCGCATCGGTAAGCGCGACCATGGCCAGCGCCGTGTCCCATACCGGCGACTGGCAGGCCTCAAGCCGCCGTACCGGTCCATCCGGGCTGTCCTCGTGCACGAGGAAGCCTTCGAGCCCGTCGAGCCCGGCACGGATGACCGGATGGTCGAGCTGATACCCCATCAGGTGCAGGGCCATGATCGAGTAGACCCACGGCGGCTGGATGCCGCCCCAGCCCCCGTCGGCTTCCTGCCGGGCGACGATCCAGGCAGCCGCGCGCCGCAGCGCGGCGTTACGCAGTGACTTGACGCGGTGTCGCTCATACCGGTGGAGCACCATGTCGGCGCGCTGGAAGAACCCTGCGGTGCTCAGCGCGGGCTCCAGCGGCGGATCGCCGGCCCCGGTGCGCAGCTCGTCGATGCCGATCGCGATCGGCCGCACCGGCCGGAAGTGCGCGACGACGGTCAGCGGGACCACGGTCTGGCGGGCCCAGCAGCCCCAGTCGTAGATGTTCAGTGGCACGCTCGGCGGCAGGAAGATCAGCTCCGGCGGCATCACCGGCAGCCGCTCCCAGTCCCAGAGCCCGAACAGCGCCAGCCAGATCCGGGTGAACACCCTGGCGCGCTCGACGCCGCCGTTCGCCTGAACCCACCCGACGGCGAGCTTCATGTGCGGCGCGTCCGCCGGGTCCCCGCACAGCTTCAGCGCGACGTACGCCTCGACCGTGGTGGACAGCTCGGGCGGGCCGCCGTGGAAGGCGGCCCAGGTACCGTCCTCCCGCTGCTGGGAGCGGATCCAGCGGGCCGCGGCCTCGCTCTGTTCGGGCGTGCGGATCCCCAGGAACTCGCGCAGCAGGAGGTCCTCGGCGTCCATCGTGACGTTGGTCGCCAGCTCTCCCTTCCACCACCCCGCCGGGTCCTGCAACGAGAGCAGGTGATCTCGTGCCCGGACGGCGGCGTGGCGGATGGCCGGTCCGGGCTGGGCGCCCGCCGTCAGGGGCCGATCCGCGATTGCCGTCATGTGGGTCCTCCTCGTGCCCGCCCCTACCACTCCCGGGACAGTAGAAACCTGGTCACTTCGGTCAGGTCGCCGAAGGCCGCGGCATCGGGCGCCAAGCGGTCCAGCCGGGCCAGCGCCTCCGAGGTGTGCACGTCGGCGCGTTCCCGGGCCCAGGCACGGCCGCCCGACTCCTCGACGAGCTTGGCGGCCAGCGCCACGTCCTCCTCGGACAACTCGCCGGGCGCGGCCAGCAGCGCGCCGAGCCGTTCACCCTCCCGGGTGCCGGAGGCCAGCGCGGCCACCACCGGGGCGGAGCGCTTGCGGGCCCGCAGGTCCGCGGCCACCGGCTTACCGGTGCGGTCCTGCTCGCCCCAGATCCCGAGCAGGTCGTCGACCATCTGGAAGGCCATGCCCAGGTGGTGACCGTACTCGGCCAGCAAGTCGGTCTTGGCTCGCGCGTCCTGACCCAGCGCGTCGCCGTACCAGGCGATGGCGCCGAGCGAGGCGGAGGCGGACAGCAGCGAGGCGGTCTTGCCCGCCTCCATCTCCAGGCACTGGTCGAGGGTGACGTCCTGACGGTCCGCCAGATACAGGTCGTCGGACTGGCCGGCGATCAGCACCTGCACCGAGCGGGCCAGCGCGTCCAGCGCGGCCGCGGCGCCGTGCCGGGCCAGCAGCTCGAAGGCCAGGGTGTGCAGTGCGCAGCCGGCCAGCAGCGCCTGGTCCGTGCCGTAGACCGTCCATGCCGTCGGCCGGTGCCGCCGGGTGCGGTCCTTGTCCATGATGTCGTCGTGCAGCAGGGAGAAGTTGTGGATGAACTCGACCGCACAGGCCGCGTCGACCACCGCCGGCTCGTCGCCGGACGCGCCGACCGCCCGCGCCCCGAGCACCGCGAGTGCGGGGCGCACCGCCTTGCCCGAGCCCGCGCCGTCGTCCCAGCCGAAATGGAACCGGGAGATCTCGCGCATCTTCGGGTGCAGCCCGTCGACGTACCCCCGCAGCGCCGGGTCGACGAGCCCTTTCATCGCGGCCAGAACATGCGGAGCCTGTGCGCCCATCAGCCCTCTCCAGTCGTCTGATCAACAACCAGCCTGGCAGCGTTGATACCGCTGCGCACCGCGCTTTCCATCGTGTCCGGCCAGCCCGTGGCGGTCCAAGCGCCCGCGAGGTAGACCCCTGGCACGGCCGTGCGCGGGCCGGGGCGCAGCGCCGCCGAGCCGCGCTCCTGGCGGAAGGTGGCGTGCTGCTCGCGGGTGACGAAGATCTCTTCCACCCGGGCGTCCCGGGCCTTGGGCAGCAGTCGGCCGAGCTCCGCCTCGAACAGCACGGCCAAGTCCCGGGTCGGCGTGTCAGCCAACTCGTCCGCGGCCGAAACGGTGATCGCCAGGTAGCTGCCCGGCGGTCCGCCGACGCCGCTGGCCGCCGTCCGGTCGAAGATCCACTGCGCGGGCGAGTCCACCGCGGCGAGGAACGGCTCGTCCATGACCGGCCGGTCGTAGCGCACGTGGATGTTGAGAATCGGGCTGTGCCCGAGCCGCGAGAAGCCCGTCGGGTGCGGCTGCGGCAGCAGCGTCGCAGCTGCATCGTGGGGGACCGCGAGAATGACCGCATCCGCATTAAGCCGCGTCCGTTGCCCGGAGCGGTCGGTCACCGTGACCGAAAGGTCATTGCCGGCCGCCAGCGGCTCGACCTTCGTGGAGTCGAGCACCGTCACACCCGCCGCGCCGAGGGCCTTGCGGGCGAGTTCGTCGTGGATCTGCCCGAGCGGCACCTTCGCGTAGCCGAGGTCCGAGCCGTCGGCGTGCTCCAGCAGCCCGGTGCGGAACACCTTGGCGGCCAGCGCGAGTGACGCGTCGTCAGCGTTGATGTTCAGCGTCGCGGTGGAGATGACCGACCAGAGCCGATCGACCGCGGCCTTCGACTGCCCGTGTTTGCGCAGGAACGGTCCGAATCCCTGCTGATCCACGTCCGGATCGGCCGGATCGGTGAAGCGCAGCGCCAGCGCCGGACCGGCGAGCCTGGCCCGGTCGCGCAGCGGCAGCAGGCGGTAGCCGCCGAGCGACAGGGCAAGGTGCAGCGGCGCCGGCATCCGGTTGCGCCGTAGCCGGGTGGTGGTCGCGTCGACGGCCGACTTGAGCGGGATGTCCAGCTTCTGCTGAAGGTGCGTCAGGCCGGTCTCCGGCCCGGCTCCGAGGCGGGCGAGCAGCCCGCGGTACGCGGTGCAGCAGCGCAGGAAGACGTGCTGCCCGTTGTCCACGGTCAGCTCGCCGCGCCGGTACGACGTCGCGCGCCCGCCGAGCCGCGGGCGTGCCTCGGCCAGCGTCACGGCCCAGCCGCGTTCGGCGAGCACGAGCGCCGTGGTGATCCCGGCCAGCCCGCCGCCGACCACCACCGCGTGCCGTCCCACGCCGTCCCGCGGGCCGGCCGGCAGGCTGTCGAAGGTCATCTCGTCCTTAGCGGTCATGAGCGCGGCGCCGGCAGCAGGAGCGCGCCGAGCGCGACGGACAGTTTCTGTGGCGTGGGCACCGAGACCCGGCTGGAGAGCACCGCCTCGGGTTCGGCCGCGATCCGCCGCAGCAGGGCGTGGTAGATCCCGGACAGCGCGCCGCAGCAGGCACGCGAGCGCCGGTCCAGCAGCGGCAGCAGGCCGAGCCCTTCGGCGTACAACTTCTCGGCGCGGTCGGTCTCGTCCCGGATCAGCGCGGCCAGCCGCCCGCCCTGCGGATCGAGGTTCCCCTCGGCGTCCAGCACGAGCTCGCAGCCGTGCGCTTCCAGGTCCTCGCGCGGCAGGTAGATCCGGCCGTTCGTCAGGTCCTCGCGCAGGTCCCGCAGGATGTTGGTCAGTTGCAGCGCCAAACCGAGGGTGTCGGCCAGTGCGTTTGGAGCGTCCGGGTCGGTGTGCAGCGAGGGCGGATTGAACACGCCGAGCGAGAGTCGTCCGATCGAGCCGGCCACGCAGCGGCAGTACACCGCGAGCTCGTTCCAGGTCCGGTAGACGGTGTCCCGCTGGTCCATCTCGCAGCCGTCGACCAGTTCGCCGAACGCGTCGAGGTCCAGTGGGTAACGCGTGGCGGAGTCGGCCAGGGCGACCAGCACCGGATCCGTCGGGTAGTCGCCCGGCGCGGCGGCTTGCTTGCGCGTCTCGTCGAGTGCTGCGGACTTCTCGTCCAACGACAGGTCGCCGTCGCCGATGTCGTCCACACGTCGGGCGAACGCGTACACCGCCGACAGCGCGTGCCGCTTGGGCTTGGGCAGCAGGCGGATGCCATAGGAGAAGTTGCGCGCCTCGGTGCCGACGATGCGTTCGCAGGCCGCGTACGCTTCGGCGATGTCCGGGGGCGGGTTCTGATCGCTCGTCACGTGATCAACCTAATCCGCTGTCAGCGCCGTCGGCCCAGGAAGACACCCGCGGCCGCGCGCAGCGTTGCGCCGGTCGTGGGCTTGGGCGTGGCGGCCAGTACGTCGTAGTCGGCGCGGCGCAGCGCGGCGAGCGTCGCCCGGCCGCCGGCCACGTAACCGATCACCGCGGGCTTGGCCCAGCCGCGCAGCCGTTTGGTCAGCGGCACGCCGCGGCCGACCAGCACCGCGGCCCGGCCCGCCTCCCAGCGCAGCAGCGCTTTGAGATCTTCGTCGGCGTGTCCTCCCGCCAGGTCGCGCTCGGTCACCCCGAACGCGGTCAGGTCCTCGCGCGGCAGGTAGATCCGCCCGGCCCGGTAGTCCTCGGCGACGTCCTGCAAGTGCTCGATGACCTGTAGGCCGGTGCACACCGCGTCCGAGTCGGCGATGTTCTGCTCGGTGGCCTGCCCGGCGATGTAAAGCACCACCCGGCCAACCGGATCCGCCGACAGTTTGCAGTAGGAGACCAGCTCCGCGAACGTGGCGTACCGCGGCTTGTGCTGGTCCATCAGATTCGCGGCGACCAGGTTGTGGAAGGGATCGATCGGGACACGTGCGGTGAGGCGGGCGAGCCCGCGCACCGGCTCCAGCAGCGGCGTCGCCCCGGAGGCGAGGCGGTCGAGGTCGGCGTCCACGTCGTGCAGCGCGGCTATCCGGTCCCCGGCGTACTCGTCGCCGAGGTCGTCCACGTACCGGGCGAAGGTGTAGAACGCGCCCAGGTCCTCCCGGACCCGCCGCGGCAGGACGCGCAGCGCCACCGGGAAGTTCTCGGCCTGCTCCTTCGCCGCGATCACGGCCCGGTCCGGGTCGCGCACAGCGTCCGGAACCGGGTTTTTGGGGGCGGTGTCCTCAAGGGCGGTGTTCTGCGCGACCGCGCTCTCCTCGACTGCGCTCTGCGTCATGTCCTCGCCGCCCTTCTCTCCGTCGTCTGCCGCCGCTTCGCCGTTCACCGCCGCTGGAGCGCCTGCTTGACCAGCGTGCGCCCGAAGTCCCACATCAGCCCGGTGCCGCGGTGCGCGTCCCGCATCACGTCGTCGAAGGCCTCGATGAAGCGGTCCACCTCGGTCTCGGTGATGTTCAACGGCGGGAGCAGCTTGATCACGTCCATGTGGTCCCCGGCCACCTGGGTCAGGATCCGGTGCCGCTGGAACAGCGGGACCACCACCATCTGCGCGAACAGCCCGCGCCGGGCGGCCTGGAGGGTGCTCCAGCCGGCCTTGAGCTTGAGCGAGGATGGCTTGCCGAATTCGAACCCGATCATCAGCCCCCGGCCGCGCACCTCGGTCAGCAGCTCGTAGCGCTCGATCCGCTCGGCCAGCCGCGCTTGCAGCAGGCCGCCGATCCGCTCGGCGTTCGCCACCAGCTTCTCGTCCTCGACGACCTGGAGCGCGGCCAGTCCGGCGGCCATCGCCATCGCGTTGGAGCCGAAGGTGGAGTCGTGCACCAGCACCCGGTCCATCGAGGAGTAGACCTTCTCGAAGATCCAGCCCTTGGCCAGCGTCGCGCCGACCGGCACGAAGCCCCCGGACAGCGCCTTGGCCACGGTCACGATATCCGGCTCGACGCCCTCCTCGTGTTCGTAGGCGAAGAACTTGCCGGTACGCCCGATGCCGGTCTGCACCTCGTCGCAGATCAGCAGCGCTCCGTGCGCGCGCAGCCGCTCCTGCGCCGCCTTGAGCCAGCCCGGCGGCGGGATGTTGACGCCCTTGCCCTGGATCGGTTCGAGCAGCAGCCCGGCGACGTCGCCGCGGGCCAGTTCGCGCTCCAGCGCGTCCAGGTCGCCGAGCGGTACGACGGTGTCCGGCAGCAGCGGGTCGAAGCCCTGGCGGAACTCGGCCGCGCCGTTGACCGACAGCGAGCCGGTGGTCAGGCCGTGGAACGCGTGGTCGCAGTAGAGGATCCGGGTGCGGCCGGTGGCGTAACGGGCGAACTTGAGCGCCGCCTCCACCGCCTCGGTGCCGCTGTTGCCGAAGTACACCCGGTCCAGGTGCGGGGCGTGGGCCAGCAGCCGCTGCGCGAGCAGCCCGGCCAGCAGCGGCGAGTCGAACTGGATCAGGTCGGCCAGTTGCGCGTCGAGCACTTGGTGCAGCGCGGCGCGGATCGCGGGATGGTTGCGCCCCGCGGCGAAGACCCCGAAGCCGGAGAGGAAGTCGAGGTACTCGTTGCCGTCCTGGTCGTAGAAGTAGGCGCCCTCGGCGCGCACGTAGGTACGGTCGAACCCGATCGTGTGCAGCATCCGCGGCAGCTGCGGGTTGAGCATCCGGGCCTGGAGGTCGTGCGCCTGTCCGGTGTGCTCACGGATCAGCCCGGCCAGGTCCAGCCCGCCGGAGTCCTCGACCGGCCCGCCGCTCTCGATGACACTGCCCATAGACGTCATACCGCCCTTTCGGCCCGTCGCCTGTGGGGCAGATATTACGGTGGCGATCACTGGTGGGCGGCGGCTCACCGGGCGGGTTTCCCGGGAACAGTGGATATTGTGCGCCGGACGGTTGAGCCGGCGCGCCGTGTGGCGGTCGGCCCGGTGTTCTTACGAAATCCGGGGTGGGTTTCTTGAGGTCGTCTGACCTTAGTCTCAGATGTCTTTCAAGGAGCCTGGGCACTCTCGAACCATGACCGAGACGCAGCACGAACCCAACGCCGCCCAGGCGGAGCCGCAGTGGACGGCTCCCCGCCCGTACGGCCAGAGCACCGTCCAGGCTCACGAGGGTGATTACGCCTGGCAGAGCTCCGGTCAGCCGCAGCCCGTCGGTCAGCCCCCGGGTTGGACCGGCGGTCCCTATCCGTCCCAGGTCACCCAGACCATTGATCCGGCCGCCTCCATCGTTCCGGGTCGCCGCGCCCCGATGAAGTTCGGCCTCGGGGTGGTCGGCGCGTTCGTCCTCGCCGCGGCCGCCGTCGGCGGAGTGGCGGGCGCGTACGTCGGCTCGCACAACTCCGGCTCCGGCTCCGTGGTGACCTCGATCACCGGAGTCGGCACTTCGAGCACGACCTCCACGGTCGGCAAGGTCGCCAGCGCGGTCCTGCCCAGTGTGGTGCAGGTCAACGAGAACACCGGCGCGGTCTCCGGCGTCGGCTCCGGGATGATCATCTCGTCCGACGGGAAGATCGTCACCAACAACCACGTGATCGCCGACTACGTCGCCGAGGGCGGCCAGCTGACCGTCACGCTCTACAACGGCAAGAACTACGACGCGAAGGTCATCGGATACATCGCGGCCGACGACATCGCGGTCATCCAGGCCGAAGGCGTCTCCGGGCTGACCCCGGTCACCTTCGCAGACTCGTCCAAGGTCCAGGTCGGCGACGCGACCGTCGCCATCGGCTCGCCCGACCAGCTACAGAACACCGTCACCAGCGGCATCGTCTCGGCGCTCAACCGCAAGGTCTCGGTGAGCGAGTCCACCAACAACGGCGGCGGCTTCCCCGGCTTCGGCTGGCGCGGCCTCGGCTCGACCACCACGGTCACCTACTCCGCCATCCAGACCGACGCCTCGATCAACCCCGGCAACTCCGGCGGCCCGCTGCTGAACACGGCCGGACAGGTGATCGGGATGAACTCGGCCATCTACTCCTCGTCCTCAAGCGGGTCGGACTCGGGTTCGGTCGGCCTCGGCTTCGCGATCCCGGCCGACACCGTGTCCGCAGACATGCAGAAGATCGAGAACGGCGGCGGCGATTCCTCCGCGACGAGTTCCTGACGGGCCACCCGCCGGGAGCAACGCTCTCGGCCAGTGTCCGAGCGCTTGGTGCCCGGGTGGTCGCAGGGCGCTACAGTGACCGGCGTGCGGGGAACCATCCCGGCACGCCGGTGGCGCGTTCCGGGGCGCGGATCCACAAGATCACGCCCTTGCCGCCACCGACCTCCACCGACCCGTGGGAGGCCGAAATGGACGCCGCACGCCGCGCGCTGCTGCCCACCGAGGAAGCCGTCGAGCTCCTCGAACTGACCGCCGAGCTCGCCGAGAAGGAACTCGCTCCTCGCGCCGCCGAGTACGAAGAAGCGCACCGCTTCCCCCGTGAACTGTTCCGCGTCCTCGGACGCTCGGGGCTGCTCGGCCTGCCGTATCCGGAGGAGTACGGCGGTGGCGGGCAACCGTATGAGGTCTACCTTCAGGTCATAGAGGAACTGGCCCGCAACTGGCTTGCGGTCGGCATCGGCGCCTCGGTGCACACGCTCTCCTGTCACGCCCTCGCCTATCACGGCGACGCGGCGCAGAAAGAACGCTGGCTTCCCGACATGATCGGCGGCGAACTGCTCGGCGCCTACTGCCTGTCCGAGCCCGCGCACGGCTCCGACGCGGCGAATCTGACCACCCGCGCGGTCCTCGACGGTGACGCGTACGTCGTGGACGGTACAAAGGCCTGGATCACCCATGGTGGTGAGGCCGACTTCTACACCGTGCTCGTACGCACCGGTGGCCCGGGGGCCCACGGCATCAGCGCCCTGCTCGTCGACGCGCAGAGTCCGGGCCTGAGCGCCGCGCCGCCGGAACGGAAGATGGGCCTTCGCTCGTCGACGACCTCTCAGGTCCGGTTCGACGGCGCACGGATCGGGGCCGCGCGCCTCCTCGGCGCGGAGGGTGACGGGTTCGCCATCGCGATGGAGGCCCTCGACGGCGGCCGTCTCGGCATCGCCGCCTGCGCGGTCGGGCTGGCGCAGGCCGCGTTCGACGTCGCGGTGGCTTACGCGCGTGACCGGGTGCAGTTCGGAAAGCCGATCCTCGAATTCGAGGGCGTCGGCTTCCTGCTGGCCGACATGGCCACCCGTCTGGAGGTCGGCCGGGCCGCCTACCTGGCCGCGGCACGGTTGCGTGACCGGGGCCTGCCGTTCAGCATGCAGGCCGCCGCGGCGAAGCTCTACTGCACCGACGCCGCGATGCAGACGGCGGTCGACGCGGTCCAGGTCCTCGGCGGATACGGCTACACGGCGGACTTCCCGGTCGAGCGGTACCTGCGCGAGGCCAAGGTGCTTCAGATCGTCGAGGGCACCAACCAGATTCAGCGCATGGTCATCGCCCGCGGGCTCACCCGCGCCTGACCTGCGCACGACAAATCAGTCAGTAGCCATCGCAAACGTCACATGCTCCGGCGCACGAGGCAGGATCGAACACCAGCGTGATTCATTTCACCGGAACGTAGGACGAATTCGCGTCTCGTACCCGGCCGTGGTCGGGTAGCTTTCGTTGCAGGGCGCTCACGGCGCGGGTCCCTGGCGGGAGGCGGATTGGCGATGGCGGGCGCGATCGGCCTTTCGAAGCAGCGCGGCGGTCTGCGGGTGTTCGGCGTCGCGCACCTCGTCGCGATCGGCTGTCTCACCGCGGCGTACATGATCGAGGGAGTGCACGGCCTGGCCGTCGCGGCGCTGCTCGGCGTCCTTGAGGTCGCGGTCTCCTTCGACAACGCGATCGTCAACGCCACCGTACTGGCCCGGATGGGGCTGTTCTGGCAGCGGATGTTCCTGTCCATGGGCATCGTGGTCGCGGCGATCGGCATGCGGCTGCTCGTACCGCTGGCGATCGTGAGCATCGGCGCGCGGATGAGCCCGACCTCCGCGATCGACCTGGCGTACTCGAACCCGGAGCGTTACCACCAGCTGCTGCTCGCCGTGCAGCCCGGCATCGCGGCCTTCGGCGGGGCGTTCCTGCTGATGATCTTCCTCGGCTTCGTGTTCGAGGAGCGCGACGACGTGTGGGTCGGCTGGTTCGAGCGGCCGCTGCGCCGGCTCGGCCGGATGCCGCACATCGGCGAGGTCTTGGTGCTGGCCTTCGCGGTGATCGCGGCCGGCACCGTCGACAGCACGATCTCGATGAAGGTCGTGGTCGGCGCGGTCGCCGGCCTTGGATCGTTCCTGCTGGTCAACGGGATCAGCCAGCTGATCGCCGAACAGGCGGACGCGGACGGCGCCTCCCGCCCCCGGGCCACGGTGAACGGCAAGGGCGCCTTCTTCCTGTTCTGCTACCTGGAACTGCTCGACGCGACGTTCTCCTTCGACTCGGTGATGGGCGCCTTCTCGGTGACCCTGGACATCTCGCTGATCACCATCGGCCTGGCGATCGGCGCGGCCTACATCCGTGCCCTGACGGTGTACGTCGTGCGCCGCGGCACACTGGACCAGTACCGCTACCTGGAGCACGGCGCGTACTACGCGATCGGCATGCTCGCGGTGCTGTTGATGGTCGAGGTCTGGCGCGACGTGCCGGACGTGCTGACCGCGGGCGCGGGCGCCGCGTTGATCATCGCGGCGGTGGCCTCCTCGCTGGCCGCGCGCAGGCGCCAGGATCTGGCGCGGCGGCGCGGACAGTACAGCGACGGCCCTGACGCCGAGGTGCACGCAGGCCCCGGCCACATCGCCGAGTACGAACGCGACCGTGAGCGTCACGCGGGGTCTACTGAACGTTCCGGTCCCGGCGCCGGGACTCGTGCCACCGGCTCCGAGCGGCGACAGGACCGGGACGCCGACCGGGAGCGAGAGCGTGCGCGGGAACGGGAACGGGAACGGGACCATCATGAGAGCCACCAAAACCACGCCCGCGGCCGCGCCGTGGGCTGAGCTGTTGGCTGGGCTGTGAGTTGTGAGTTGGGCCGTGGGTTGGTCTGTGGGCTGAGCCGTGGTTGAGCTGTGAGTTGGGCCGCGGGCTGATGGCAATCCGATTATCGGTTCCAACTATTAATCGGGCGGCGATCTAATCAGGCAGCGATCCCTCGTGCGGACTCTGAAGTCTGATTATCGGACTGTGGTGGTGCTGGTGGGCTCTTCAGTGTGATGATCGCCAACCTGAAGATTGGCAGTTTGAGGATCGCCAGTCTGAGGATTGGCAGCCTGATGATCGACCGTTTGGCGATCTGCGGTTTGGTGATCCGTGGTTTGATGGCCGGTGGGTTGGTGACCGGCGGACTGATGGTCGTCTTCGAGGATCCGGGAGGGTTTGACCTCGACCGCGCGGCGTAGCTGTTCCAGGCGGTAGGGGAGCGGGAGCCAACCGGGTGAGCCGGCGAGTTCCGCGTTCAGTTCCACGACGGTACGCGTGTACGCGCGTTGCAGTCCTCGGGGGCGCAGCGGCATCCCGGCCGGCCGGCGGATCGAATGGCCGTCTGCGGCGGGCAGGCCCGCGTGGTTGCCCGCGACTGACACCCAGAGCGACTTCACGCCGATGTGCAGCGGCGTCAGGATCTCCTCACGCGCGGCCAGCCAGTGCCGCAGCGCCACTGCGGTGCCCGGGGAAAGCACGATCCGCTCGGTGGCCGGTTCGGAGACCGATCTCGCCTGCGGCCGCCGCACGAGCGTCAGCACCACCTCGGGTCCGGAGAGGTCGAGGTCTTCGACGCGCAGCGCACACAGCTCGCCGACCCGCGCGCCGGTGTCCAGTACCGTGCCGATGATGGCCAGTAGCCTGATGCGCCCTGGCCGGGTCGGCGGGCTCTGCGCCTTCTGTGCCAGGTACGCGCGCAGTTGGGAGCGCGTCGGCCCGTTGACCACCTCGCGCGGCGCGGGGAGCGGTGCCCGCTCGGCTATCACCAGCGGCAGCGCCAGTTCCTGGCAGATCAACCGCAGGCAGTCCTCGCGGATGCGCATCGACGAGGCGCTCGACGTGCCATCCCCGCTGCTCGTGGGCCGCTGCCGCAGCTCGCCATTCTGCGCGAGCCGCAGATACGACGTGAGCGCTTGCGGGCTGAGCAGGGCGGCTGCCTCGTGCACCAGGCCGCCGGGCCGGAAATCCGGGTGAGCGCTGACGATCCGCAGTTCCTTCGCGACCCAGCGCAGTTGCCGCGCCCGCGCCGCGCTCGTGCTCTCGCGCAGGCACAGCCGCTCTACCGCAGCCTCGATCTGCGCGATGGCGATACGCGCGACATGGCTACCGTCCGGTTGACGCTCCGTCACGAACGATCAAGATACCGGCCGCTACCGACAAGTGATAGCGGTCATCTGATAGCGGTGTTTTGGCGGGGTGGCTATTCTCTACACAGTGTAGAAGTTGGAGGCCGGGTATGGGGACTGACCGCGAGGTTGTGATCATCGGGGCGGGGGTCGGCGGTCTGGCTGCGGCCAATGCGCTGTACCGCACCGGATGGCGGGTGACCGTCCTGGAGCGGGCCGACGCGCTGCGCCCTATCGGAGCTGGAATCGCTGTGCCGCCCAATGCGATGTACGCGCTCGATGCCGTGGACGCCGACGGGATGACGCTCGGGGCGCGAGTCCGCGCGGTCGGCGATGCGTCTGGGGGTGCGATCGGCGCGCGGCGGCCGGACGGTCGCTGGATCTTCCGGCCGAGCGGTGATCCAGTTGGCCGGCGATTCGGCTATCCCGTCTATTCGCTGGTGCGTACTGAGCTGCTGGCGACGTTCGCCGTGCAATTGCCTGCGGACACGATCCGTTTTCAGACTGAGGCGCTGACGATCGACCCCGGCTCGGCTGATCGGCCCGCCCGCGTCGAGACGGCGGGTGGCCGTGCTTACGAGGCGGACCTTGTGGTCGCGGCGGACGGCGGACGTTCGGCCGCGCGTCGTGTCCTCTTCCCGGATCACCCCGACCCGGCGGACGGCGGCTACACGATCTGGTGGATGCTCGCCCCTGGTCTCGACGACGGTGAGGAGGTCATCGCGAGCGAGGCCATGGGCAAGGGCGCGGTCTGGGGGACGTGGCCGCTGAACGACGGACGTATTTACGCCTATGCGACGGTGCTCAAGCGCATCCGGGATGGCGTGGAGAACGGTGAGCGGGCGAGCGAGCGGGCTGGTGTCGGCGATCCGCTCAGCGAACTGCGCGTGTACTTCTCGGACTGGTATCCGCAGATCCGCCGCATCCTCGACGCGGTGGACCCCGCGTCGGTCTACCGGGACGACGCCCGCTGGATGCGTACGCCGCTGCCTGCCTACCACGTTGGGCGTGTCGCACTGCTCGGCGACGCCGCGCACCCGATGACCCCGGACCTCGGTCAGGGCGGCTCGCAGTCGATCGAGGACGCGGTCGTGCTGGCGAGGCTGCTCGCTGAGGTCGGGAGCGGGCCGTTGTCCGGTGCGCTGGCCGCCTACACGGCGGCGCGGCTGCCGCGCACGATGGGCATGGTCAAGCGGTCCAAGCGCATGGCGACGTTCCATCACGCCTCCACGCCGCTCGGCATGGCCCTGCGCGACCAGGCGCTGAAGCTGAGCAGCAGCGAACGGACCGTCGGGCTTGCTCCTGCGCACCTTCGATCCCGTGTTCGGCTGGAAGCCCTGACGACGGTCGGGTGACTGCGCGCCGGAAGGTCGGCGATACTCGGACGCAGGCTGATGATCGTAGGAGGTCGCGTGGCGGTAGCGGGGGAGCGTGGCCGCTTTGCGGTCGCGGTGGCGTACTGCGCGTTCGTCCTGGTCGGGGTGAGCGCCGGCGTGGGCGGGGTGCTGCTGCCCGCGCAGATGAGCGATTACGGCGTGGACCGGGCGAAGATCGGAATCACGTTCTTCGTGTTCTCCGCGGGTTTCATGCTGGCCGGGGCGAGCACCGGCGCTTTGGTGCACCGGCTCGGCACGCGCGTCGCGCTGGCCGCCGGCACCGCTGTCTTCGCGCTGTCGGCCTTCTACACGGCCACCCGCCCTACGTTCGCCGGGCTCGTCGTCGTGCAGGTGGCGCTCGGCTACGGCATCGGTGTCCTCGAAGCGGTGCTCAACACCTATCTCGCCCAGCTGTCGGGAGCGGCGCGGCGGGTGAACTGGCTGCACGCGTTCTTCGGGGTCGGCGCGCTGGTCGGGCCGCTGCTGGCGACGTGGATGCTCAGTTCGCGGTCGTGGACGAGCGTGTGGCTCGTGATCGCCGTGCTGCTCGTGCCGCTGCTGATCGGCATCCTGCTGGCCTTTCCCCTCGGCGCGTCCAGCGGCCCAGCCCCCGGAACCGAGCGCCGCGGCCTGCTGACCGACACCGTGCGCGACCGCTCCGTGCAACTGGGGGCGCTGTTCCTGGCGGTCTACGTCGGCCTGGAGATCAGCGTCGGCAACTGGGGATTCAGCTTCCTGGTGGACGGGCGCGGCCAGTCGCGGCTGCTGGCCGGGTACGCGGTCAGCGGATTCTGGTTCGGCCTGACCGCGGGCCGGTTCGTGATCAGTCCCGTGGCTTCGTGGATCGGGCTGAGCGAGCTCGGCATGACCTTCGCCTGCCTGACCGGGATCGCGGCGGTGATCGGGCTGATCTGGCTGGCGTCCGGGCCCGTGATGGACAGCGCGAGTTTCGCGCTGCTGGGCTTCTTCCTCGGCCCGGTCTTCCCGACCACGATGGCGATCACGCCGCGCCTGACCGAGCAGCGGCGGGTGCCCACCGCGATCGGCGTGATCAACGGCGTATCCGTCATCGGCGGCAGTGTGCTGCCTTGGCTGGCCGGCACGATCACCGAATCCGCGGGCGTCTCGGCGCTGATCCCCTTCAGCGTCACACTGGCCGCGCTGCTCCTGCTGATCTGGTGGCGGCTGGCCAGACAGCTAGGGTTGGTGCGACAAACCGTCACCGTCGGGTAGGGAGGAGCGCCATGAGCGGCGCTGAGTTGCTCGTCGACGCGCTGGGCCGGGTCCGGGAGATCGTGCACGAGAGTTCGCGGGGCCTGACGCCTGAGGAGTTGGCGCAACGGCTGGATGAGGGATCGAACTCGATCGCGTGGCTGCTGTGGCATCTGACGCGGATCCAGGACGACCACTGGTCCAAGGCGCTGGACGCCGAGCAGGTGTGGATGACGGACGGCTGGCACGAGCGCTTCGGCCTGCCGTTCAAGGCCGAGGACACCGGCTGGGGGCACGAGCCGCGGGACGTCGCGCTCGTACGCGTCGAGGCGGAACTGCTGATCGGATACCACGACGCGGTGCACGAGCACACGGTGCGGCTCGTCGAGCCGGTGACCGATGAGGACTTCGCGCGCATCGTCGACCGCAACTGGGACCCGCCGGTGACCCTCGGAGCCCGGCTGATCACGGTGGTCTCCGAGGGGTTCCAGCACGGCGGTCAGGCTGCGTACATCCGTGGCGTGCTGGACCGGCGGAGGGGTTAGGGCGGGTTCGAGAAGTAGGGTCGGATCGGGGCGCAGTGTCTGGCGCGTGCGATCGCAAGGCGGAGGGTCGCGTCCATACTGGAATTTCGGGCACGGCGCGACAACGCGGCGGGCGGGCGTGACAGGCGCCGACCCTGGCCCCGACCCTGCTTCTCACAACACGCCCTGACTTCGAACCCTCACTCGCCGGCCGCGTCCTGCTCGGCCTCGTGGAGGTAGGTGAGCATCTGGTCGATCTGCTCGACCGTGTTGGCGATCTCGGCCTGGATCGGCTCCGGGCGTTGATCCTCCGGCACGGCTTTCAGCTCGGCCAGAACGGCGTGCATCTGCGACAGCGCCTCCGTCCATGACGCTGCCGTCCCATCGTCGTCCGACCAGCCCACCAGCCAGGCAGCTGAACGCAGACACCGCACACGCGCCGTCGTGTTGCCCAGCGCGCCCCACAGCTCGGCGACCCGCCGATACGCGGGGAGCGCCTCGTCGAAGAGCCCTGCGCTCTGCAACGCCTGCGCTGCGGACCAGGCCACGCGGGCGTGCGCGACTTGGTTGCGCGGGTCGTCCTGCACCAATTCGGCGGCGGCGAGGTACTGCTCGGCGGCCTTGCGGTGCTCGTTCAGCCGGGCGAGGCAGTCGCCGTACTGTTCGCGCGTCATGGCGATGACCGGGCCGTCGTACGGCACGTGGACGCGCGGCATCAGCTCGTCGAAGAGCGCCGCGGCCTCGCCGTACCGCTCAAGCGCGGCGTAGGCGCGAGCGGCGGTGAAGCGGTTGTGCAACGTGTCCGGCTCGCTCAGCCCTTCCCACAGGTCGGCGGCGCGCAATGCGGCGTCGATGAAGTCGAGCCGACGATCCTGCTGCCGCGACAGCGTCTCGGCGAGCAGCGAACCGAGCTGCGCACGTTCCTGCGGGCTGATCACGTCCCCGCCGTGGACGAGCGCGGCCCGGACGTGGAGCTCTGCGATCGCGCCGTCCCCAGCCTGCATCGCGAGCTGTCCGAGCAGCCCCTCCGGCTCCGCGGCGTCCCACGTCTGCCCGGCGGCGAGGAAACCGTCGCGGGACGCCTCAAGGTGCACGGACGCTTGCGCGGCCTCCTGCCGGAAGAGCGCCAGCTGCGCCAGCATCCGGTGGTAGACGGCCGCGCGGCCCGGCTCGCCGAGCTTTTCGGCGAGTTCGAGTTCGGCGCCGACCAGTAGCGCGGCACTCTGCGCCGCAGCCGGGTCCTGCTGCCGGGCGAACGCGTTGAACGCGAGATAGGCGGGCAGGCCGCGCGCGCCGAGGTACTGGCGCGGCGTCAGCTCACCGGCCGCGAAAGCCGCCTCGGCCTGTGCGCCGATCACCGCCGCCTCTGCCTCGGCCGTCTCCCGGTCCCCGGTGAGGAACGCCGCGAAGGCGGCGGCGCCGCGAGCTTCCCGCGCCTCGGCCGGCTCGCCGAGTTCGTCGAAGCGCGCGGCTATCGCGCTCAGCGCGGTGCGGGTCGCGGCCGGTTCTTGTTCCATCCGGGTGCCGGCCCGCGATCGCTCGATGCGCGCCGTGATCCCGGCGGGCAGCTCGGCGCCGTGGGCCGCGACGCGCTCCCATGCCTGCCGCGCGTGCGGATGACGCAGGTCGGTGAGGCGCGTCGCCTCCGCCACGAGCTCGTCGAGGATCGAGGCCGAGCCGGTCAAGATCCCGGGTGCGGGCGACGGCGTGTCAGAGGCCCGGGTTTCGCCGTCGCGCAGCGTGGCGTGGGGCAGAACCGTCGACGAACCCAGCGGCAGCGATGCGACCAGCGGCTCGCTCTCAAGCTGCTGCGTCGTGCGCCGGGAGACGACGTCGTTGCCGTTGCGCTTGTCGAACAGCGCGCACAGCCCGGAGATCTGCGCCTGCACCGACTGCGCGGTGTCGGCGACCGTGGAGTCGCCCAGTTCCAGCCCGCCGAGGCCGAGGCCGACCAGCCGGCGCAGCAGGATCTGCGTCCCGCTCAGGAAGGACAGCCGCGAGTCCGCGTCCTCCGCGCCCGGCGCCAGGAAGGCCGCGTGCTCGGTCAGGATCTCAAGGCCCCGCGCCTCGTTGCCGGTCAGCGCGCAGAACTCGATGTGCCGCGCGAGCGTCGAGCGCAGGTTCGGCACGCCCCGGGCCATCCGGTACCCGCGCAGGTGGTTCGCCCGCGCCTCGTCGTACCGGCCGAGCCGCACCAGCGGCAGCAGGCTGCGGGCGAGCACCCGGTGCGGCTCCTCGGCGCACACCAGTTGCCCGTCCAGTACCGGACGCCACAGCTCCAGCGCCTGCTCGTCACGCTCGTGGAACGCGTGCCAGCCGCCCTGGCTGCCGGCCTCGCAGGCGTTGCAGTCCGCCATCGTGTCGCGCGGCGCGTCCAGCCAGGCCTCGAACTCCCGCTCGGCGGTCGCCGTGTCGCCGGTCGCGTGCGCCAGCCGGTGCCGTCCCATGTGCACCGGCCGCGGCGAATGGCCCGCCTGCCGGTAGCGCGACTCCATCTCGCCGAGCCAGCGCTCGACCGAGGCCAGCGGGACCTGCGGCACCGAGACCATCCCGCTGGTCGCCCACTTGAAGCACCAGAACAGGCTGTGCCTGCGGTGCTGGTCGAACGCCGCGGCGTCGCCGTCCCACAGCCGCAGCAGCCGAGCGAACGGAACCAGCAGCTTCGACTGCTCGGCGCCGAACTCGTAGGCGTTGATCACGTCGAGCAGCGCATGCGCGTGCAGCGACGCGTCGCCGGTTGCTTCCGCGGCGTCCACGAGATACTCGGCCCGCGCGATCTTCACCGGGCCGCTCGGCGCGCGCCCGTTCTCGGCCAGCGCCGCCCGGATCTCCTCCACCGTCATCATCGACATCGGCTCAGACCCCGTCCCCGGCCCGCGCGGCCAGCGAGGCCCAGGCCAACAGGTCGCCGAAGGCTCGGTTCAGCAGCGCGGTGTCCGCCGGGCGCAGCGGACGGTGCGTCATCAGCAGCGCTTGGCCGTACAACGCCTCCACGGCGGTGGTAAGCAGTGCTCGGTCGCTGATTCCGGTCAGTCTGCGTACTACCGGGCTGTGGTGGTTGAGCACCAGCTGCGCCCGCGGCGCCGACGACTTCAAGGCGCCCAGGATCTCGGCCCACAGCTCGTCCGCCGCCGCCTCGGTCTGCGCCCGGCTGCGCTCGTGCCGCGCATCCCGGCTGTCCAGGTGCAGCGCGGGCACGGAGACGGGGGCGAACGCCCGCAGCACGACGTCGCAGTCCAGCGGGTCGAGGATCGCCCGTGCCGCGGACAGGAACCCGGCCAGGGCCAGTTCCTCCGCCGGGTCCACTAGATCCAGGTGCGCGGTCACCACGTCCGCGCCCAGATCGCCGACCACGACGCCCGGCATCACCTGCGGCAGCTGCTCGACCAGTTCCGCGTCGTAGGTGTAGCCGCCGTTCACCACGCCGATGCCCTGCGCCGCTGCGATCGGCGCGACTTGCCTGAACTGGTCCACGGTGCGGGCCACGTGGATCGCCGGATGGTTGCGCGCGAACTCGGTCAGCGGCACCCGGCCGTCGGTGGTCTCGAATTCCAGGAACGGCAGCATGATCCGCAGCAGCTCCTGATCGTGCCGGGCCAGGGCCTTGACCCCGAGCGCGTGCACCGACAGGAAAGCGGCCAGCCGGTTCGGATCCTCGGCCGCCAGTCCAGTCAGCCAGTCGCGGATCCGCACGCCGAGCGCCTCGCGCACGGCTGACAGCGTCTCGTCCTCGTACAGTCCCTCGCGCGACGCGGTCGGCCGCAGCGTGTCGGTGTCGATGGCGCAGCGCACGAAGAACGCCCACTCCGGCAGCAGCCCGGTCGCCGCGTCGGAGAGCAGCATGCCTTTCAGGTGCACTCGGTGCCGACCGGCCTCGGTCGGGTTCGCCGCGGACGGCAGCACGTACGCCACCCCGCGCACCCCGGCCACCGGCACGTCGAGTTCGATCACGTCCAACGCGGCGAAGCCCAGCGTCTGCTCGCCGTACTCGAACAGGGCCAGCCGCCGCGCCGCCGGCGACGCGTAATCGCGATCCCAGACCGGCGGGCTGTCCGTCGTGCGCACCTCGCCCTGCGGAGTCTCGACGACGACCTCGTACGGCAGCAGCGAGCCGAAGTCCCGGGCCAGCGCCGCGACCCGGTCCGGCGCGAACCAGCGCTGCGCGCCCGGACGCGGCGTCAGCAGCACGCTGGTGCCGGGCTCGGCCCGGTCGGAAGCGGGCAGCTGCCTGATCGTGTAGCGGCCGTCCGACGTCGCCAGCCACTCGACCGGGAGCGCGTCCGGGTCGACGGCCGAACGCGTGGTCACCCGGATGGTGTCCGCGACGGTGAAGCAGGCCAGCAGCCCGATGCCGAACTGGCCGAGGAACTCCCGGCGCGCCCCGGCCAGGTCGTCGCGCTTCGAGGAGCGGCCGATGGTGGCCAGGAAGCGGTGCACGTCCGCCACGGTCAGCCCGATTCCCGGGTCGTCGATCCGCACCGACTCCCCGTCGGCGGCCAGCCGGATCGAGACCGGCGCCGCCGGGTCCGTGCCGAGCCGGGCGGTCACCGCGTCCACCGCGTTCTGCAGCAGCTCGCGAATGTAAATTCGCGGCGACGAGTAGAGGTGGTGCGAGAGCAGGTCGACCAGGCCGCGCAGGTCGACTTGGAACGCATGTACGTCGGCTGGAGCGTTGTCGGACATGCGCCCGATCGTAGGGGAGGGGCAGGACACTGTGCTGCCGTGTTTCGAAGACTCCGGCCCGAACCGGCTACCGTGGGGGGATGGAGGAGATCGATCGGCGGATCGTGCGGCTGCTGCTCGCCGACGGCCGGATGAGCTATACCGACCTGGGCAGGGCCACCGGGCTTTCCACGTCGGCGGCGCACCAGCGGGTCCGCAGGCTGGAGCAGCGCGGCGTGATCAAGGGCTACCGGGCCGTGGTGGACGCCGAGTCCGTCGGCCTGCCGCTGACCGCCTTCATCTCCGTGAAACCGTTCGATCCGGCCGCCCCGGACGACGTGCCGGACCGCCTCAAGGAGCTCGGCGAGATCGAGTCCTGTCACTCGGTGGCCGGGGACGAGAACTACATCCTCAAGGTGCACGTCGCCACGCCGAGCGCGCTCGAAGGGCTGCTGGCCAGGGTCCGCTCGGCCGCGAACGTCTCGACCCGCACCACGATCGTGCTCTCGACGCCGTTCGACGGCCGCATGCCGGAGCTGCCGGACCCGGACCCGGACCCGGTGGCGTAGCGCAGGGCTGTCAGGCCAGGCCGGTGACGGTGGGGACGATGAGGGACACGGCCAACACGATCAGCCCCACGCCGCCCAGCCGGGAGCGGCGATCACGCCGAGCTGGTTGTTGTCGCTCACCGGTTGGTACTGGTAGCCGAGAAGCAAGCCGTCCCGCGTCATGCGTTCACTGTCGCAGAGTCCTAACCATGCGCGACACCCCGTACCGTAGAGGCATGGCTGACGACTGGCGCGGGCGCCCCGGACCGATCGCCGTGCTCACCGGCGCGGGGATCTCCACCGACTCCGGCATCCCGGACTTCCGCGGGCCGCGGGGCCTCTGGACGAGGAATCCGATCGCCGAGCTGGCCTCGACGTATCAGAACTACGTGGCCGATCCGCAGCTGCGCGTGCGCGCCTGGCAGGCCCGGCGGGACAATCCGGCGTGGAAGGCCGAGCCCAACGCGGGCCACCGCGCACTGGTCGACCTGGAGCGCTCCGGCCGCGCCGTACGCATCCTCACCCAGAACATCGACCGGTTGCATCACCGCGCCGGGTCCAGCGGGCGCAAGGTGCTCGAACTGCACGGCAACATGCTTGAGGTCGTCTGCGTGTCCTGCGATGCACGCGCACCGATGCGGGAGACGTTCGACCGGGTCGCGGCCGGCGAGCCCGACCCGGCGTGCGTCGAGTGCGGCGGGATCCTCAAGTCGGCCGTGGTCATGTTCGGTGAGCCGCTCGACGAGCAGGTCATCGGCGAAGCCGCCGTCTACGCGCAGAAATGCGACATCTTCCTGGCCGTCGGCACCTCGCTGCGGGTGCATCCCGCCGCAGGGCTCTGCGAACTGGCCGTCGGAAGCGGGGCCGACCTGGTCATCGTCAACAACGAGCCGACGCCGTACGACGAGCTGGCCACCGAGGTGATCCGCGAGCCGATCTCCGAGGCGCTGCCGCGTATCGTCGCCGAGCTCATCGCCGCGGTCTGAGACCGGCGTCCCGTCACGGCAGCTCCGGGGCGGTCGCGAGGACCGACTCGCGGAACGCGGCCACGGCGGGGGAGGCCCACCGGTCCGCGCGCCACACCAGGCCGAGCTCCCGTGAACCGCCGGTCCCGGCCAGCGGGACGTAGCGCAGCCACGGGTCGCCGCCGTGGTCCACGCCGCCGTCGTACGTGCGGGCACGCGGCAGCACCGCCACGCCGAGGCCGACCGCGACCATCCCGCGCAGCGTCGCCACGTCGTCGCCCTCGAACGCGATCGCCGGCGTTATCCCCGCCTCCCGCCACAGTTCCTCGCTGGATTCGCGCAGCCCGGTACCCGGCTTGTTCGCGACGAACGTCTCCGCCGCGGCCTCGGTCAACCGCACCCGGCGGCGCTGCGCGAAGCGGTGCCCGACCGGCACGGCCAGGTACAGCCGCTCCCGGCGCAGCGACCGCCAGGCCAGCTTCGGGCCCGCCGGACGCGGCGAGGTGATCGCCAGGTCGACCTCGCCGCGCTCCAGCGCGGCCAGATTGGTCGCCGATCCGCCCTGGATGAGCTGGAAGCGCACCCCCGGATACTCGGCCCGGAACGAGAGCAGCAGGCGCGGCACCAGCCAGGTGCCCACCGTGTGCAGGAACGCCATCGCCACCGTGCCCGACTCCGGACTGGCCAACTCGGCCACCGCGCGCCGGCCCGCCTCGGCTTCGCCGAGCACGCGGCGGGCGTGTGCGAGATACGCCTCGCCATAGCGGTTCAGCGTGAGCACCCGGCCCTTGCGGTCGAACAGCGGTGCGCCGATTTCCGCTTCGAGCCGGGCCAGTGCGCGGGAGAGGCCCGGCTGCGACAAACCGAGTTCGGCGGCGGCGCGCCCGACGTTCTCCGTCTCGCACAGCACCGTGAACCAGTGCAATTCCTCGATTTGCATACATTAATTCTTACATGCGTGACACGCATCGAAACTGGCATGTTTGGTTATTGGACGCATCACGCCAGCGTGCGTCACCATAGATGTGCCTCGACCGCGTCCCGCAGGGGACGCGGCGGGGACGGCCCGATGACGCGTCGCCGTGTCCACATCCACTGGCGCGTCCTCGGGGGAGGCTCAAGCCGCCGTGTCCACCTACAGCGACACTGTTCGAGAACTGCGATCGCCGCGCAGGGTGACGCACACCCCGCTGGCCGCGCTCGCGCCTTTGCGCGGCGCCCTGCTCGCGTCCGGGGTCATGCTGCCGCTGTCCCTCGGCGTCGCGCTCGGGCACGCGCAGTACGGCGTCTTCGCCGCCCTTGGCGCGCTGCCCTCCGGCTTCGCCGCGATGTTCGGCGAGGGTCGCAAGAGACCCGCCGCCGTGGCGCTCGCGTCGGTGGGCATGGCGGTCGGCGCGTTCGTCGGAGCGCTCGCGGCCGGGAGCCCGCTGCTGTTGGTTCTGCTCGCCGCGATCTTCGCCTACGCGGCCGGGATAGTCGGCGCGTTCAGCGACCGTGTCGCCGTCGCCGCGCTTCAGTGGCCCGGCGCGCTGCTGATCGCCACGGCCACTGCGGACGGCCCGCGCGAGGCAGCCGTGCGTGGCGTGCTGGTGCTGGCCGGAGGGCTCGGCCAGGCTGCGTTGGTCGCAGTTGCTATTGCCATACGTGGCGAGTCGGTTCATTCGGCTGATGGCGGATCATCGCCGCGCTCACGCCGCAGCCCGCGCGCCTTCGCCGGCCACCTCGTCGGCACCGTACGCGCGCACCTCGGATTGAGCACCGAGCAGGGCCAGCACGCGCTGCGCCTGGCCGGTACTGCGGCGGTCGCCGAGAGCGCCGCTCTTCTGATCGGGCTACCGCATCCGTACTGGGCCACGCTCACCGCCGTCCTGGTGCTCAAGACAGACCACGTGCTCACCGTGCGGCGCAGCCTCGACCGGATCGGGGGCACCGCCGTCGGTGTTCTGCTCGGCCTGCCGCTCGCCGCGCTGGCCCACTTCGGCACCGCGCCGCTGCTGCTCGGCGCGGCACTGGCCGTCGCCCTCGGCTACGCCGTCTTCGCCGCGAACTACTTCCTGTTCTCGGTGTTCCTGACCGGCTTCGTCGTCGTGCTGCTCGACCTGCTCGGCGAGACCGCCGGCCACACGGTCGGCCCCCGGCTGCTGGCGACGCTGCTCGGCGGCGTGATCGCGCTGGTCGCGTCGCACGTCCGTCCGGCGCGGTCGCCGCAGGGCTGAATGCGCCGTCTTGGCGCACGAGAGGCCCGGACAGGGGCGAACGTGCGCGGCAGGCGCCGCGACCCCGGCTCCGCTTCTCAAACACCCCCTAAACTGGCTTAGGAGCGGCCCGTCGGGTGAGATAGACCTCATGACGGCTGAGCAGACAGTCCGTGACGACCCGGGCTCGGTACGTACCACCACCCTGCTGCGCAACGGTGCCATCTACACGTCCGCCGAGCCCTTCGCCACCGCGATGGTGGTGGAGAACGGGACCGTCGCGTGGGTCGGCTCGGAAGGTGAGGCCGACGCGCACACGGACTCGGTCACCGAGACGATCGACCTGCGCGGAGCCCTGGTGACACCGGCGTTCGTGGACGCCCATGTCCACGCCACCTCCACCGGGCTCGCGCTGACCGGCCTCGACCTGTCCGGCTGTGCGTCGCGCGTCGAGGCGCTGGACCGGATCGGCGCCTACGCCGCGAGTCTGCCTCAAGATGCTGTGGTCCTCGGCACCGGTTGGGACGAGACCACGTGGGATCGCGCTGCGTCCGACGGTCGGCGGCCTCCGACGAGACCGGAACTCGATCGTGCCGTCGGCGGACGCAGAACGTACTTGTCCCGCGTGGACGTGCACAGCGCCATCGTCTCCAGCACTCTGCTCGATGCCGCGCCTGAGGCACGCTCAGCGGCCGGTTACGCCGAAGACGGGCCCGTCTCCCGTGACGCCCACCACGCTGTCCGGTCTGCTGCCCTCGCCTCGGTCACCCCGGCTCAGCGGGCCACCGCGCAGCGCGCGACGCTGCGTCGCGCCGCCGAACTCGGCATCGGCGCTGTGCACGAGTGCGGCGGCCCGCAGATCTCCAGCGAGGACGACTTCACGGGGCTGCTCGCGCTGGCCGCCGATCCGGCGGTCCCGACGCCGTACGTGTTCGGGTACTGGGGCGAGCTGACCGATCCGGTCAAGGCGGTCGAACTCGGCGGCGTCGGCGCGGGCGGCGACCTGTTCATCGACGGCGCGATCGGCTCGCACACCGCCTGCATGCGCGAGGCCTACGCCGACGCGGCCGAGTCCGGCCTCGGTGCGGCGAGCACGGCCGGATACGCCGGGGCGGCGTATCTGACGACCGAGCAGATCGGCGGCTTCCTGATCGCCTGCATCGAGGCGCAGGTGCAGCCCGGGTTCCACGTCATCGGCGACTACGGGCTCGACCTGTTGGTCGCGGGGCTCGACCTGGCGCACGACGTGCTCGGTGAGAAGCGGCTGCGAGCCGCGCGGGTGCGTGCCGAGCACGCCGAACTGCCGGACCACGAACACATCAAGAAGTTCGTGCACCACGGCGTGATCATCTCCGCGCAGCCGGGTTTCGACGCGGCATGGGGCGGCGTCGACGGTATGTACGCCCAGCGCCTCGGCCCCGGCCGCTCGCTGGGCATGAATCCCTTCGCCGCGATGGTCGCGGCCGGGGTGGTCCTCGCGTTCGGGTCGGACTCGCCGGTGATCCCGCTGGGGCCGTGGGAGGCGGTGCGCGCGGCGGCTTTCCACCACGTCCCGGCCTCGCGGGTGTCCGCGCGTGCCGCGTTCGCCGCGCACACGCGCGGGGGCTGGCGCGCGCTCAACACGAAGGCCCCGGGCGTTCCTGGCGACGAGACCGGCGCTCTGATGCCAGGCGCTCCGGCAACGTACGCGGTGTGGGATGTCAGTGAAGGTTACGCAGCGGCGCAAGCCCCCGACGTGTCGTCGACGGCCGTGTCCGCTGACGAGCGTGCGGGCGTGCCCGGACTGCCGGATCTGACCCCCGGCGTCGCCCCTCCGCGCTGCCTGCGCACCGCCGTGCGCGGCCGACCGGTCCATGATCTGCTGCCGGGGCGGTGGGCATAGGCCGCAGCCTGGCCGTTAAGGATCCAACTGTATAGTTTCGCAGGGTGGATACCCTGCCGGTGTCGGTCGAGCGCCCCGACGACGACTCATTCCAGGCGCCGGATAACACATCCAGTTCGCCTCCACCCCGACTTCGCGGCTTGCGTCGCCCACGTCCCGGCGTGCACTGGATCCCGCAGATCGCCGCAGCCGTGTCCGGGTTGCTGCTCGTCGCCGCCTTCCCGCCGATCGGCTGGTGGTGGCTGGCGCCGCTGAGCGTCGCAGGGTTCACCCTCAGCGCACGTGCCGCTTCAGCCATGCGCGAGCGACGCGGCCTGCGCAGACCGGCCGTCGCCGGGGCTTGGGCCGGGTTCTGGTTCGGCCTCGGCTTCTGCGTCTTCTCGTTCAAGTGGCTCACGACCGTCGGCACCGACGCGTGGATCATCCTCAGCATCATCGAGGCGCTCTATTTCATGCCTCTCGGCGCCGGGACGGCCGCGGTCAGCCGGCTGCGCGGCGCCGTGTTGTGGCAGGCGCTGCTGTGGATCGCCGAGGAAGCGCTGCGCAGCCGCTGGCCGCTCCAGGGCTTCTCCTGGGGGCGGCTGGCCTTCAGCCAGAGCCACACCCCGTTCACCCCGCTCGCCGCGCTCGGCGGCGCGCCGCTGGTCAGCTTCGCCACCGCGCTCGTCGGCACGGCGTTGGCCGCCCTGCTGCTCACGGTGTACCGGTCGAGAGTGCGCGTCGGCCGCCTCGCCTGGCTCGCCACCGGCGGCTGGCTGCTGCTGGCCGCCGCCGTCCCGACCGTCGGCCTGCTCGTGCCGTTGCAGACCACCGCCGGCAAGCCCGTCCAGCTCGCCGCGATCCAGGGCGACGTGCCGCGCACCGGCCTTGACGCGTACGGCCAGGCCTCCGCGGTCCTGGACAACCATGTCGCGGTCACCGAGCAGTACGCCGCGCAGATCGCCGCGGGCAAGACGCCGCAGCCGGCCGCCGTCTTCTGGCCCGAGGACTCCGACGACGTCGATCCGTATCAGGACCCGGTCGCGTACGCGAAGCTCATGCAGGCGGCGCAGGCAGTGCACAGGCCGATCCTGGTCGGCGCCATCGTCGAAACCGGGCCGCAGCAGGCCCGCAACGAGGGCATCGTCTGGGACCCGGCCACCGGCCCCGGCCAGAGCTACACCAAGCGGCACCTGGTCCCGTTCGGCGAGTACATCCCGTGGCGTGCGGAGCTGAGCAAGTACATCTCAGAGCTCTCACGCGTCCCGCGCGACTACGTGCCCGGCAACGCGCCCGGCGTGCTCACCATCGGCGGCGTGCACATCGCCGACGTCATCTGCTTCGAGGTCGCCTACGACGACATGGTGCGCGACTCGGTGCGTTCCGACACCGGGGTGCTCGTCGTGCAGACCAACAACGCCACCTACGGCTGGAGCGGCCAGCCCGAGCAGCAGCTGGCGATCACGCAGCTGCGCGCGGTCGAGCACGGCCGCCCGGTGCTGATCGCCGCGACCAGCGGCATCTCCGGCTACATCACCGCCGACGGCAACGTGCAGCAGGAGACCCGCCAGTTCACCCCCGCCATCATCGCGGCCGACGTCACGCCGCGCACCGGCCTGACCCTGGCCGACCGGGTCGGCGTGTGGCCGGAGCTGGCGATGACCGCCGGGGCGCTGCTCACGTGGGCGGCGGGCGTGCGGGTCGGCCGCCGGCGTCCGGCGACAGTGCAACCGGTAGTGCAACCGACAGTGCAACCGGATTCGGGCGGATCGCAGTCGGTTCAGTCACCTGAGTCAGTACGACCGCACTCGGGGGAAGGGCCTGGCGGCGGCTCCGGTAGCCTGTCCGCGGCCTTGAGCCCCACCGAGTCATAAGTCACCAGCAAGGAAGGCCCGCAAGTGACCGCCCCGACCAGCCCGGCCGACGACGCGAGCGCCGCCGGACTCGCCCCGGTCCTCGTGATCATCCCGACGTACAACGAGTCGGAGAACCTGGAGCGGATCGTCACCCGGCTGCATGAGCACAACCCCGAGGTGCACGTCCTCGTCGCCGACGACAACAGCCCCGACGGCACCGGCGAGATTGGGGACAAGCTGGCCGCCAAGGACCAGCGGGTGCACGTGTTGCACCGCAAGGGCAAGGAGGGGCTCGGCGCGGCCTACCTGGCGGGGTTCGCCTGGGGCCTGGACGCCGGCTACGCGGTCATCGTCGAGATGGACGCCGACGGCTCGCACCGCCCGGAGGACCTGCCCAAGCTGCTCGCCGCGCTGCACGAGCAGAACGCCGACCTGGTGCTCGGCTCCCGCTGGGTCAAGGGCGGCAGCGTGGTCAACTGGCCCACGTCGCGCGAGATCCTCTCGCGTGGCGGCAACCTGTACGTGCGCGTGGCCACCGGCATGAAGCTGCACGACGCGACCGGCGGTTTCCGCGCGTTCCGTCGGGCCACGCTTGAGGGGATAGGGCTCTCCAACGTCGAGTCGGCCGGCTACTGCTTCCAGGTGGACATGGCCCGCCGCGCCGTGCAGACCGGCTTCAAGGTGGTCGAGGTCCCGATCACGTTCGTCGAGCGGGAGTTCGGCGTCTCGAAGATGTCCGGCAACATCGTCGTCGAAGCCCTGTGGCGCAGCACCGTCTGGGGTTTCCAGGACCGCACCGCGAAGCTCACCGGCCGCGGCGCGAAGAATCAGCAGAGCCATCAGTAAGCCGGCCGCGACGAACGAAAACGGCCACCCGGTCGGGTGGCCGTCACATGAGTGCGGGGCGGGAACCGGGCACGGACGGCCCGGGTGCGCACGACCTGTTTCGTTGCGGTCTGTGCCATCGCGGCATGAGCCGTCGTGGCGCGCCCCGTCCGGGCACGCCTCGTCACGGCGTACTACTTCGTCGCGGTGCCGGCCTTGTCGGCCGTGGTCCGCTTCACCGGCCGACCGGTGGCCTTGGTGGTCGGTGACTTCGACGCCGGGGCGGCTTTGGCGGTCACGCTCTTCTTCGTCGGCGCGCTCTTCGCTGCCGTGTTCTTCGCGGGGGCGGGACGCACTGCCGCGGTCCCGGTCCTGGTGTCGACCAACGTCGCCGGCCCGCCGAGCATGGCGTGCCGGATGCCACCCGTCCGCAGCACCTCAAGGCGCTCGGCCAGCACCTCTTCCAGGTCCGCGACCGTTCGGCGCTCCAGCAGCATGTCCCAGTGCGTACGGCTCGGCTTACCCGGCTTCTGCTCCGGCGCCTCGCCGTCCACCCGCACCGCCTGCGCGCCGCAGATCCGGCACTCCCAGGTCGCCGGAACCTCCGCCTCCAGTGCGAACGGGATGTCGAAGCGATGGCCGTTCGGGCACCCGTAAGCCACATCCTGCCGGGGCGCCAGATCTATACCGTCGTCGTTCTCGTAGCTGGTCGCGCCGAGCCGCGTGCCCCGTAGCGCTCGCTCGCTCATCGTCCCCTGTCCTCCTGCCTGCGGCACGCGCCGCAGCGCCGACCGCATCCGTCCGTCCGTGTGAGCACAACGTCTCGGGGCGCCGCCTTGTTCCCCCGCAGGTGCCGCAACGCGCAGCGAACCGTCGACAGCTGGGCCATACCCGAATAAAAACGCCCAAATCATTCACGCCTTCGGGTGGCTCGGCCGAGTGCGGAAGCGGGCGCGGACACGGCAGTGCGTCCGAGTGGCAAACTGTTGGTCAAAACCATTGGAAAACGCCGCTTAGACGGCTCGGGCCAGGCAGAATACGAAACCTGTCCGACCCCGTCCGGTTCGGCCACACCCCGTGCTCAACCACGTCCGCCCGCCGGGCCCCCTGCCCCAGGAGTAGAAGGGCGAGCCGATGAGCGGCGCCCCCGTGGAGCCGCGACGGCCCGCGGAGCAGGACGCGACCCGCTACGTGTGCGCCGCGGCCCACGTCGATGCCGAGTTCGCCCGCCGGGTGGTGCGCGAACTGCTGGTCGCCGAGCACCGGCTGCCGGTCCCGCACCCGTCGCTCGACCTGCCCACCGTGGTGCGCCACGCCATCGCCTCGCGGGCCCGGCGGCTCTACCGCGACAGCGTGATCGTCACCGTCCTCGTGCTCGCCGTCGCGGTCTCCGGGTGGAGCGCGGCCGCGTGGTACGCCTCGCTGGCCGGGCTGTGGCTGATCCTGCGGGCCGCGCGCCGCCCGGCGGCCGGAACGGTCGCACGCAACGTCGGCCTGCTCGCCGCGCTGGTGTGGGGCTTCGCCGCGCTCGTGCTGATCTCGCTCGCGGCGACCACCGCCGACCCGTTCGGGCTGCGCGAGGCGTGGCACCTGTCGAGGCCGACCGACACCGGCGTGGCCGTGCGGCTCGGCGTGCCGCTCGCCGCCGCCCTGGTGAGCTGGCTGGCCGTGGCCGCCGAGGAGATCGCCGCCTACATCACGGTGGCGGAGCGGCTGCGCCGCGACCGGTTCACCCCGGGCCGCTGGCTGTCCGCCGAACCGGCCTGGGCCCAGCACGCGCTGGCCGTGCTCGGCGAGCGGCTGGCCGACGGCCGCCTCGAACACCACCCGGTGGCCGACCCGGAGAACCCGTTCATCGGCGCGGGCCCGCAGGTGCTGCGCCGCCGCTGGCTGATAGAACTCGGTCCGGCCGCCTCGCGCACGGCCTCCTTCGACGTCGCCGACCTGCTCGACCGGATCGGCGAGCGGCTCGCCGACGGCCTCGGGTCGCTGGATCCGGCCGATCCGTCCGACAAGGGCGGCGAGGTCACCGTGGACGACTGCGCGATATCCACCGTCCCCGCGCTGGCCACGCGGACCGCCGGCAACGAGGTGCGGATGCTGCCCGACGCTCCGGACGCGGTCCGCCGCGGCGCCGGGCCGCGGGTGTTCCGCAGGGTCCGCATCGGCGGCGACCCGGCGGGCCTCACCGTCACGGGTTTCATCCATGCCACCGCCGGCGCGGGTCTGCTCCAGGTCGAGCTCTACGGCCACGTCCTCGGCCCGATCGCCCAGCGTTACCGAGTCCCCGACCGCACCGCGCCGTTCGGCGGGGCCGCCGCGCTCACCTGCGCGGTGCGTGCGGTGCGCAAACTGCCCGGTGCCGTGTTCACCGCTCCGCGCGCAGTGGTGCGCACCGCCGCCGACCCGATCCGCCGCCGCCGTCACCGGGCGCTGCTCGGGCGTGCCGCGGCGTCCGGCCTGACGGTGACGGCCGGAGCGACCTACGACGTGCGTGAGGCCGTCGCGGCCAAGCCCGGCACCGACCGCTTCGCCGACGAGGACGCCAATCTCTACCTCGCGGTCATCGAGCGCCGCGTACGCGAGGAACTGCGGCCGCTGCTGCCGGCCGGTACGACAGAGTTCTGACGGCTCCCTGCGTCCCGTCGCGCCGCTTCCTCAGCGTGCCATGGTGGCCTCGGCTTCGGCCTCCGTGCGCGCCACCGCCTCCGCCTGCCGCCGCTCCTCGTCGTCTCCGGCGGTGGCCGCTCCGTCGGCATTCGCCGTGTCGGCCGCCTGCGCGCCGGCGTGCGCGGAGTCGGTGGTCACCGTGATGACATCCACCGGCTGTGTCGGGGCGGGTACGTCGCGCCGACCATCTGCCAGGTCCTCGTAGGGGTTCGCGATCTGCGCCCAGACGACCTTGCCCGAGCCGGTCGAGCGCACGCCCCAGCGGGCCGACAACGTCTGCACGATCACCAGTCCCCGGTGCCGCTCGTCGCTGGAGCCGGTCGGCGTCGGCCGGGCCAGCCGTCCGTCCGCGTCGGCCACCTCGATCAGCACCGAGCCGGGCCGCAGGCGCATCCGCAGCTCCATCTGCGTGTGCGCGTGCTCCACCGCGTTCGTCACCAGTTCGCTGACGATCTGTAGGATCGGATCGACCAGTTCGTCCGTGCCCCAGGCCTGCGCCGTCCGGCGCGCGAACTGGCGTGCCGCGCGGGCCGCTTCGGGCGTGGGGGAGAGCGTCACCGCGGCCTTCTGCGTCGCCGCGGGACGCGCCGCGACGAACAGCACCGCGACGTCGTCGTGCTCCGCACCGGTCAGCATCTGCTCGGCCAGCCGTGCCGCGCCGTCCTGCACGTTCACCGCCGACTCGGGTCTGCACAGCTCGCCGAGCACCGTGCGCAGCCGGGTCAGGCGGTCCTGGAGCGGCTGGTCGCGGCATTCCACCAAGCCGTCCGTGTACAGCAGCAGCCTGGCGCCCTCCGGCATGGGCTTGGCCATGTCGGCGAACACCGCACCCTCCACGCCGAGCGGCATGCCGAGATCCGCCTCAAGCAGCGCCACCGAGCCGTCCGGGGAGACCAGGGCCGGCGGCAGGTGCCCCGCGTTCGCCCACCGCACCGTGCCGTCGCAGGGGTCGTACACCGCGTACACACAGGTGGCGATCTGCTCGCGCGGCAGCCGGCACACCAGATGGTTGACCTGGTCGAGCACCTGGGCCGGCGGCAGGTCCATCACCGCGTACGCCTGGATCGCGGCGCGCAGCTGCCCCATCACCGCCGCCGCGCCGAGCCCGCGCCCCATCACGTCGCCGATCACCAGCGCCACCCGGTCCGCGGACAGCGGGATCACGTCGAACCAGTCCCCGCCGACCCGGGCGCCCTGCTCCCCGGGCAGATACGCGGTGGCCACGTCAAGGTCGCCGAGCCGCGAAGGAGCGGCGGGCAGCAGCGAGCGCTGTAACCGCATCGCCGTGGTGCGCTCGTGCCGGTACAGCCGCGCGTTCTCCATCGCGCTGGCCGCCTGCGCCGCGATGCCCTGCGCCAGCTGCTCGTCCCGCTCGGTGAAGACCGCCGGTTCCGGATGGCCGAAGTAGAACGAGCCCAGCACCTCGCCGTTGGCCGCGATCACCGGCACCGCCAGGTACGAGCGCACCGGCGGATGGCCGGCCGGCATCCCGTGGTGCGGCGGGGTGATCCCGTACCGCGGGTCGCGCGTCACGTCCGCGCTGCGGAACGTCGAGCGGCTCGGGGGATCGGTCGCGAACAACGCAGTGCCCTGCGGCTGTCCGAGCCGCTCGAAGCTCTGCGGCGGCAGCCCGGCCAGCGCGTGCCGCAGACGCCTCGCGCCGTCCTCGCCGCGCACCGTGTAGAAGAACGCGCCGAAGCGCGCGCCCACGACGCTCGTGGCGGCCTCGATCGCCTGTCGCACCAGCTTGCCGAGATCCAGCTGCCGGGCCAGCGACTGCCCGACCGAGTACAGCGTCTCGACGATCCGGGACTCCTGGACCAGCCGCTCCCGCTGCTCGCGCAGCGCGGCCTCGACCGACGGCCGCGGGCGCACCGACCAGCCCGCCGAGTCGTGCGGCGCGGCCGGCGGCAGGATCGGGCTGGCGCTGTGCCGCTCGTCGAAGCCCGCGTCCCCGTCGCCGCGCGGCACCACGCGGGCCACCGGCGGCGCCGGATCGAACAGCGGCCGGTGCGCGAACGGCGCCATGGCCGTGCGCAGCGCCTCGGTCGCCGTGCCGAAGTGCTGCGCCGTCGCCGCGTCGATCGGCACCCGCGAGAAGATCACCGTGGTGAACACCTCGCCGCTCGGCAGGATCCCGCCGAGCCCGAGCGCCGCGGTCACGCCGTACCCGTCGACCAGCCACTGCGCGGGCACGAGCGGTGAACCGGCCGCGTCGGAAACCAGGTGCACCGCCACGCGCGCGGCGTCCCGGTGAGCGGAACGCTGCGCGTCCGCGCCGACCAGGTGGTCCAGCACGGTCAGTGCGAGCGGCACCCGGCGGATCACGTCCGTCCCGGTCAGCGGCAGCGCCTGGTGGTCGCGTGAGGCGTGCCGGTCGCACCAGGTCGGCCGGTCGCCGATGGTGGCCAGCAGCGCGAGACACCGGGTGCCCTGCGGCGTGACCCCCGGCGTGATCCGGGCCATCGCGTACGAGCGCAGCTGCGGGGTCAGCTGCTCCCACATCGTGGTCTGGAATATCCGCACCAGGACGATGGCCGACTCGCCGTCAGGCGTCGGGAAGGCGGCGCGGATCGCCGCCACCGCGTGCCGCGCGGCGCCCTCCATCGACGCCGCCTGGTCGCCGCTGTGCGTCAAGGTCGCGGCCAGCGCCGCGATCCGCTCCGGCGAGAACACCGCCTCCGGCGAACGGGCCGCGAGCGCGGCGCGGTGCACTCCGGGTCCGACACCGCCAGCCACGGGGTCCACCTGCGCGCCTCGCCTCCGCCCGATCGGGGAACAGCCACGTGGAGACAGTGTTCCCGGGACGCCGCCGATCCAACCGGCGCGCGCCGCGGGCCGCCTGCTCGTGGCCGGTGTCCGTGCTCCTCCGGATCCCGCCGTGCGAACGGGCACCGCGGGACTTCCCATCATCATCGCCCGAGCGGCGCCTGGCGAGAGGTGCTTTCAGTGGATCAGCGCGAAAATTCGCGATCGCAGGTGAACCCGCGGCGGTACCTGTGGCGGAAGTGAGAACGGGGCCGCGGGCCGGCGAATCCCCGGACGGCAGCTCCCAGGACGGCGGCCCCGGGGCGCCGGAAACGGCGGACCGCGCCGCGTATCGCCTCGACTGGGGGACGAGCGATGCGCGGCGCGGCCGGAAGCGTTGCCCTCGCGTGGTGCGGGTGGATCAGACCTCGGCGATAATCGTGCTGAGCCGCTCCAGCTTCTCGACGATCAGGTCGTACTCCTCGTCGGTCAGCGTCTTGCGCACGTTGCGCTCCAGGCTGCGGATCCGGCGCTTCGCGGTGTCGAAGGCCTCCTGCCCCAGCGGCGTCACCGTGGTGGTGATGACCCGCCCGGCGCCCGGGTGCGAGGTGCGCGCGATGTACCCCTTGCGCTCCAGCGCGGCGACCAGGCCGACCATCGCCTGCGGGGTGACCTGCACCGAGCGGGCGAGCGTCGCCGAGGAGGCGCTCTTGAGGTGGATCAACGCCTGGAGCACCCCGTACTGCGCCTCGGTGAGGTCCACTTCGTCGAGCACGCGGTCGATCTGCCGGCCCAGCTCCCGGTTCGCCCGCGTCAACAACCAAGACAGGTAGCCGTTCGCCGGCCGGTATGAAGCCTCCGCCGCCCGTACCTGTTCCGCTTCGGCAACCGCCCTGGCGCGCCGCGCCGACCGGCCGCCCGAGGCCGGTAACAGGGTGGTTTTCTTCGTCGCTGTACTCATTACTGACCCCTTCGCATCCTGATGCGCTACTCCGGAAAGCGTCGTCGCAGAGCTTTGACGGCGCTGGACAGCCGTCGCTCCGCTAGCCCACCTGCTCAGTCGCCCCGTCCGTGCGGTGCGGGGGAGAGCGCTGGGCAGCGCCATCGCTCACTCTCCAGGCCATGATAAACCCGAATGGAGCAGCCAGGAACCATAGTCAGAAAAAACACTGATATCAGCGAGCATGAGATCAAGACACTGGACGAGACGGCCTGCGAGTTGTTACCCTGACGCTCCGTCAGTTCGGCCCGGCGTGCACATGCGGATGCACCTCAACCCGCGTGAATTCCCCACCGGTGGCCAACCGCAACACCAGGCTCAAGGCGAATCAGATCCGTGCCGCTGTTGAAGGCGTCCGGCGGGCAGCTCATCGGTTCGACCGCGACGGCGGCCCGGCGCCAGTCCCCGGCCAGCGGATCTGCGGTGAACACCTGGATCCAGTCCAGCCCGCGGTCCATCCACAGGGTGACGGCCGCGCCGCCCGGCTCGCTCAGCCGGACCCGGCCGATGCCGTCCAATTCACGTTGCAGGCCTCCGAACGCGGTGTCCAGAACCGTGGCGCCGAGTTGCCGCGGCGCGCGGAAGTCGTATCCGCTCGCGTCAACGTCCGAAAGGCCGATCGGGTTCATCCGTTCGTTGGATTCCACCCGATGCTCGGTCGGCAGATGCAAAGTCCACTGGTCAACGGCGCCGGCGGCGGTGTGCACCGCCGGAATCAGATAAGGGTGCGCGGCGTATCCGTACGGCGCCGCGGCGGCGCCGATATTCCGCGCGGCGACCTCGACTTCGAGCCCTGCTTCGGACAGCGAGTAGGCGGCCGTCAGTTCGAGCGTGTGCGGATAACCCGGATGCGGGAAAAGGCGGTGCGCCAGCACGACCCGGTCCGGGTCGTGCCGCTCGGCCCGCCATGAGGACCAGCGCACCAACCCGTGGATGGCATTGCCCCGCGACGGCTCGCTCAGGTCCAGCTGCCGTTCCTCGCCGTCGAAGCGGTAGCGGCCGTCCGCCACCCGGTTGGGCCACGGCGCGAGCAATTGCCCGGCTCCGCTGTGCGCCGCCTCGTGCGCCCCGTAGGCCAGCACGAGCGGCCGCGGACCCTGCGGGCCGTGGTGGACCAGCTCACGCAGCCCCGCGCCCACCTCGGTGACCACGGCGCGGTAGCCGCCGCCCTCGATCGTGAACTGCCGCCCCGAGGGTCCGACTCGCGGCTCGACACCGGCCGCCGTGTCGATGTCAACCCCCGAGCCGACTCCAACCGCCCCGGCCGTCGTCTTCGCTGCGTTCATGAGCGAATACTCTTCCACACCCCGGGCGCGACATGACGACAGCCGCCCGCGGGCCACGCCAAGGGGGGAGAAGCGTGGACGCGCGGACGGCTGTGCTCTGTGCTCGCGACCGCCGATGGACGTGTCATCTGCCGGCCGGTTCGGGAATAACGCTACGACCCGTCCCGTCTGCCCGGAACCCCATTGCTCGGGCTTTGGCACAAGCTTTGCCCGCCTTTGGTGTTCCGCATCCCGCATCGACACCCCATCGACGGCGCCATTACGTGCGCTGACCGCCTCCGTGACGCCGAGAAGACAAGCCCTAGACTCTGCTGTCATGACGGAGCCGTCGCCGGGCGACCAGGTCTGGACCATTCCCAACGCGCTCAGCGTGCTGAGACTGCTCGGCGTGCCGCTGTTCCTCTGGCTGATCCTGCAACCGGTCTTCGACGGGCCGCGCTACGACGGCTGGGCGCTGCTGCTGCTGGTCGTCAGCGGCGCCACGGACTACCTCGACGGCAAGATCGCCCGAGCCTTCGGCCAGGTCAGCCGGATCGGCCAGCTGCTCGACCCGGCGGCCGACCGGCTCTACATCCTGGCCACGCTCGCGGGCCTGGCGGCGCGTCAGATCATCCCGTGGTGGCTGGCCGCGCTGCTGGTCGGCCGGGACCTGCTGATGGGCATCCCGCTGGCGGTCCTGCGGCGGCACGGCTACGGCCCGCCGCCGGTGCACTTCCTCGGCAAGGCGGCGACCTTCAACCTGCTCTACGCCTTCCCGCTGCTGCTGCTCGGCGACGGGACCGGCCTGCTGCACGACGTGGCCGGCGAGGTCGGCTGGGCGTTCGCCATCTGGGGCACGGCGCTCTACTGGTTGGCCGCCGGGCTCTATGTGATTCAAGTGCGCCGGGTCGTGCGCGCTGCGCAATGAGTAACCGGTAGGTTACCGAGTGACGGCGCATCGCGCCGCGCAATGCGTGACGCCGGGCCGGTCCGCGTGATTTTGGCTACATATCCGCCCTGATTAACCGAGATCGAACGGGGAAGGGTTGGGTGCGACGGGGGCCCGCCCCGCGCGCCAATGCGCGCCTTGACAAAGCGAAAGAGGTCTGCACGACGATGAAGGCAGTCGTGATGGCCGGGGGTGAGGGGACCCGGCTGCGACCGATGACCTCCTCGATGCCGAAACCCCTGCTCCCCGTGGTGAACCGGCCGATCATGGAGCACGTGCTGCGCCTGCTCAAGCGGCACGGGCTGACCGACACGGTGGTCACCGTCCAGTTCCTCGCCTCCCTGGTGCGCAACTACTTCGGCGACGGCGAAGAACTCGGCATGAACCTGTACTACGCCAACGAGGACACCCCGCTGGGCACCGCCGGATCGGTGAAGAACGCCGAGGCGCAGCTGGCGGGCAACAGCTTCCTGGTCATCTCCGGTGACGCGCTCACCGACATCGACCTCAGCGCCCTGATCGAGTACCACCGGGAGAAGAAGGCGCTGGTCACCGTCTGCCTGACCCGGGTGCCCGACCCCCTGGAGTTCGGCATCACCATCACCGCGGAGGACGGCCGGGTCGAGCGCTTCCTGGAGAAGCCCACCTGGGGGCAGGTCTTCTCGGACACCGTCAACACCGGCATCTACGTGATGGAGCCCGAGGTTCTCGGCTACATCAAGCCCGGCGAGCAGGTCGACTGGTCCGGCGACGTCTTCCCGCAGCTGCTGAAGGAGGGCAAGCCGGTCTACGGCTACGTCGCCGAGGGCTACTGGGAGGACGTCGGCACGCACGAGTCGTATATCAAGGCCCAGGCGGACGTGCTGACCGGAAGGGTCGACGTCGACATCGACGGCTTCGAGACCGCGCCCGGGGTCTGGGTCGCCGAGGGCGCCGAGATCGACCCGGCGGCGGTGCTCAAGGGCCCGTGCTACATCGGCGACTACTCGAAGGTGGAGGCCGGGGTCGAGATCCGCGAGCACACCGTCATCGGCTCCAACGTGGTCGTGAAGGCCGGGGCGTTCCTGCACCGCGCGGTCGTCCACGGCAACGTCTACATCGGCCCGCAGACGAACCTGCGCGGCTGCGTCATCGGCAAGAACACCGACGTGATGCGCGCCGCCCGGATCGAGGACGGCGTGGTCGTCGGCGACGAGTGCCTGCTGGAGGAGGAGTCGATCCTCGCCGCCGGGGTGCGCATCTACCCGTTCAAGACGGTCGAGGCCGGCGCGGTCGTCAACACCGACGTGATCTGGGAGCAGCGCAGCCAGCGCTCGCTGTTCGGCCCGCGCGGGGTCAGCGGCGTGGTCAACGTCGAGATCACCCCGGAACTGGCCGTCCGGCTCGCCAGCGCCTACGCCACCACGCTGAAGAAGGGCGCGACGGTGACTTGCGCGCGCGACGGCTCGCGCGCCGCGCGCGCACTCAAGCGCGCCGTGATCGCCGCGCTGACCTCCAGCGCCATGAACGTGCGGGACCTGGAGTGCGTGCCGATGCCGGTGGCCCGCCTGCAAACGGCGCGCGGCACGGTCGGCGGCGTCACCATCCGGACCACCCCGGGCGTGCCCGACTCGGTCGAGATCTCGTTCCTCGACTCGACCGGCGCCGACCTCTCGCCCGGCGGGCAGCGCAAGCTCGACCGGGTGTTCTCGCGCGCCGAGTTCCGCCGGGCGTTCCCCGGCGAGATCGGCGACCTCAACACCCCGTCGCGCATCTTCGAGAGCTACGTCCAGGAGCTGATGAGCCGGGTCGACGTGTCCGGGGTGGCCGACTCGGGCCTGAAGGTGGTGGTGGACTCGGGCGGCGGCTCGGCGGGCCTGGTGCTGCCCGCGCTGCTCGGCCGGATCGGCGTGGACGCCTTCACCGTCAACCTCGGCATGGACGAGGCGCACCCCACCGAGTCGCCCGCCGAGCAGGCCGCCGCGCTGCGCCGGCTCGGCGAGCTGGTCTCCTCCGCACGCGCCGCGCTCGGCGTGCGGTTCGACCCGGTCGGCGAGCGGATCTGGCTGGTGGACGAGACCGGCGCGCGCATCGACGACGAGCGGGCGCTGCTGGTGCTGATGGACCTGGTGGCGGCCGAGCGGCAGTCCGGCAGGATCGCGCTGCCGGTGACCTCGACGCGCGTGGCGCAGCGGGTCACCGACTTCCACAAGGTCGGCATCGAGTGGGTCTCGACCGCCCCCGACGAGCTGACCCGGATCGCCGCCAGCCCCGGCGTGGTCTTCGGTGGGGACGGCCGCGGCGGCTTCGTGATCCCCGAGTTCCATGCCTCGCTCGACGGCATCGCCGCGTTCGCGCGGTTGCTCGGCCTGCTCGCCCGCACGCATTTGACGCTGTCTCAGGCCGATGCGCGTATCCCGCGTGCTTACGTACGTCGGATGGACGTACCGACGCCGTGGGCGGCCAAGGGCATGGTTATGCGCACCGTCGTCGAGGCAGCACAGGATCGTGCACTTGATACCACCGACGGCGTACGCATCGTGGAGTCGGATGGCCGGTGGACACTAGTGCTGCCCGACCCGGCCGAGGCGGTCACGCACCTGTGGGCCGAGGGGCCCGACCCCGAGTCCGCCGACGAACTGCTCGGATTGTGGGCAGCCGTCGTGGAACAGGCGGGCGTCTGACGTAAGGACCGGTTCGTCCGGTCAACCATTCGGCGAAGCACAGGCGTCCATACCGCAAAGGGCATGGAAAGCGCGGGCGTCCGAGCCGTGTGGTCGACCGGACGGACCACCGTGTATGGTCGCGACACCAGCTCAGCGCAGGGGAGACCCGTGTCCGGAAGACGCGGCCTCCGAAACTCGATACGACGGAGCAGCACTGTGGCCACGGCCGAGATTCCCGAGCACCTCAACTACACCGCCGAGCACGAGTGGGTGAACCCGGCCTCCGACACCGTGCTGCGCGTCGGCATCACCGACTTCGCGCAGGACGCGCTCGGCGACATCGTCTTCGTCACGCTGCCTGACGCCGGGGCGCAGATCCAGGCGGGCGAGCCCTGCGGCGAGCTGGAGTCGACCAAGTCGGTCAGCGAAGTATACGCGCCGGTCAGCGGTACCGTCACCGCGATCAACGCCGCGCTCGACGCGAACCCCGAACTGGTGAACTCCGACCCTTACGGCGACGGGTGGATGTTCGAGGTCGAGGTGTCCGGCCCGGAGGTGCTGGACGGCCTGCTCGACGCGGCGGGCTATCGCGCCGTGGTCGCGAAATAGGGAAACAGGGAAGAAATAGAAGTCGGCCGGACGGGGAAGGCGGGCGGAGGACGAGTGGCGCTGTTCGGTCGGTTCGGACGCGGCCGGAGTGATATCCGGAGCTCCGTGGCGCCCGGCGGGTCGGTTGACCCGGGACCGGACGGACGCCTAGGTTTCGATGCGTCGCCGCCCCCTGTTCCCGGCGGCGCCCCCAGCCAGCCACGAGTTGCCGCGCCGGAGCCGCGGCGGGAGGTCGGATCGATGCCGTTGTGCGCCCGCTGCGGGCACGCCAACTCCGAGGGCAGCCGCTTCTGCTCCAACTGCGGCAATCCGCTGGTGACCGGGGCGGTGCCGGCGGACCAGCCCGGCGGTGAGCGGCCCGCGGAGGTCACCTCCACGCTCGCGCTGAGCGCAGTGAACCTGACCGACTCCGGCGAGCCGATCGGCGTCGAGCTGGCCGAGCCGCGGGCGGGTGTGACCGAGAGCCTGACCGGAGGCAACGCGCTGCTGGTCGTTCAGCGCGGGCCGAACGCCGGCAGCCGGTTCCTGCTCGACGCCGAGGTCACTTCGGCCGGGCGCGCTCCCGACAGTGACATCTTCCTCGACGACGTGACGGTCTCCCGCCGGCACGCCGAGTTCACCCGCGCCGCGCAGGGGTACCTGGTGCGCGACGTCGGCTCGCTCAACGGCACGTACGTCAACCGCGAGCGGATCGAGGAAATCCTGCTCACCGACGGCGACGAGGTGCAGATCGGCAAGTACCGCCTGGTGTTCCTCACCGGCGCCCGCTGAGCGCGGCGGGACACGCCCGCGGACCGGTCCGGTTTTTTGTCAGTGGCGGCGGCCATACTGGACGCTGCCTGAACGGGCACTGAGTACACCTGGGACTACGAGGACCGGGAGACACCATGGCGGGCGCGCGCGGGTCGGCGAACGGCGGCGGGGTGAGCGGTGATTCCGAGCTGCGCGGGCGGTCGGGCGGGCGGCAGCGGTCCGGGACACGCGCGCAGACGCAGCCCCCGAACAGTGTGCGCGCGCTGACGATCGGCGAGGCGGCCGCGCGACTGTCCGGCGAATTCCCCGGCCTGACTGTCCCGGCACTGCGCCGCCTGGAAGCCGCCGGCAAGTTCACCGCCGGGCGCAGCCCGGCCGGTTACCGCCGGTATTCCGAGGCGGACCTCGACCTGATCAGGCTCGTGCTGTCCGACTATCTCGGGGCGCCGCGGCCCATGTCCGATCCGGCGGACCTGTCCGGCGCCGAGTCGCCGCTGGCGCATCCGGCGGTCTACGCGCCGGGTAGCGCGCAGGCCCACGCCGCTGCTGTCGCCGTGCAGCGCCCCGCTGCCGCCCGTACGAGCGCCCGTGCGGTCCGAATGCCGTCCTCCCGCGTCCCGGCGTCCCGCGCGGCCGGGACGAGCCGCACGCAGCCCTCTGCGATGACGCTTTTCGACCCCGCCCCGGCGGGCGCGGCGGGCAGTGGTCAGCACCCTGACGAACGCTCCGGAGAGCGGTCCGACCCGGCGCCTGGAACCCGGGCCACCGCGCGGGGGCTCGACCACACCGCGACAGCCGTCACCGTGTCGACGACAGCCGTGACCGTGCCGTCGGCTGTCGCCGCTTCATCGAACGGCAGCGTCTCATCGAACGGCAGTGCTTCGCCGAACAGTGCTTCAGCACCGTCCCCCGGCACCCGCCGGGCCGACCGACGGTGGCCGGACGCCGAGTTCTTCACCCCCGATCTCGGCGAGGTGGCGCTGGACCGGGACCAGCTCGCCGCCGCCGCGCGCACCGATCGCGCCTGGGTCGACGGCCTGGTGGAGTACGGCGTGCTGCCCGGAGCCGAGTCGGCGGGCGGGGCGGACCTGCTGGTCGCCCGCGCCTCGGCCGAGCTCGCCCAGTTCGGCGTCGAGCCCCGGCATCTGCGTGCCGTGGCCGCCTCTGCGGCCCGGGTCGCCGAGCTGATCGCCGCCGCCACGTCGGCCGGAACCGTCCGCGACCCGGCCCGCCGGGAACGCGCGCTGCTCGCCGCGTCCGGCCGCGGCGCCGAGGCGGCGGCAGCCGCCGTCCGGCTGCACGCCGCGCTCGTCCGGGCCGCCCTGCTGCGGGGCTGACACCGCAGCTCGCGGCCTGCCCGGCTGCGAACGCGCGGTCACGCCACCAGGCACGCCTGCTCGCCGGTTGACTTCGAAGGGCCCGCAACCGATGATCGCCGAACTGGAACATCCCCGGAGCGGTTGTGTGCTCCGGTGCGCGCTAGGGTGTCTATCGTGAACGAACTCGACGTTGTCGGCGTTCGCGTCGAACTGCCGTCCAATCTGCCGATCGTGCTGCTCCGGGAGAGCTCGGGGGAGCGGTTCCTGCCGATCTGGATCGGCCAGGTTGAGGCGAGCGCGATCGCGGCCGCGCTCGAGGGGGCCGCGCCTCCCCGGCCGCTGACCCACGACCTGTTCCGGGACGCCCTCAAGGCCCTCGGCCGCAAGCTCACCGCGCTGCGGATCACCTCGCTGCGCGGCGGCACCTTCTTCGCCGAGATGGTGTTCGACGGCGGCGTCACGGTCTCCGCCCGGCCTTCCGACGGCATCGCGATGGCGCTGCGCTGCGGCGCGAAGATCTTCGCCGCGGAGGAGGTGCTGGCCGAGGCCGGCATCCTGCTGCCGGACGACCAGGAGGACGAGGTGGAGCGCTTTCGCGAGTTCCTCGACCAGATCTCGCCGGAGGATTTCGAGGCTTAGGCAGGTCAGAGCCATGATCGGCCATCGCTCAGCCCGAGATCCGGCGACTACAGGACCTCTAGTAGAAATATTCGCTACCGTCGGTGCATGCAGACGCAGCACCCGGATGTCGACGAGACGGACCCGCATGCCCTGACTGATCCGGACTCGCTGGTCGAGTCCTGGCAGATCTCGCTGCGCGCGGCGAAGAAATCGCCCGCGACGATCAAGACCTACCGCAAGAACATCGGGCTGTACCTCGCGTGGTGCCGACAGGGCGGCATCGCTCCAGGACTGGGCCATACGATGGTCACCGAGTACCTGGCCGAGCTGTGCGACGAGCACGCCGGAGCCACCGCACGAACCCACCTGGTGGCGATCCGCTCCTTCGCCAAGTGGGCCGCGAAGGAGCGCGAGACTGGCCCGTACGACCTGGCCGGGATCGAGCGGCCTCAGATCGACGAACAGGTCGTCGAGCCCTTCACCGCCAACGAGCTAGCCCTGATCCTCAAGGCCTGCCAGGGGCGGCGCCTGATGGACCTGCGCGACGCAGCGATCGTGCACATCCTGCTCGATTGCGGCGGCCGCGCGAAGGAGATCGTCGGGATGCAGCGCGAGCACGTGCGCGTGGCCGAAGGCCTCGCGCTGGTCCACGGCAAGGGCGGCAAGGAGCGCTTTATCCCGCTCGGCCCCAGCACCTGCGAGGCGCTGGACCGATACTTGCGGGCCCGTCGAAGGCACCCCCTTGCCGATAGCCCCCAGTTGTGGCTCGGGCAGCGAGATAACACCTTCGGTTACAACGCCCTATGGAAGTCGCTCAAGGTGCGAGCCCGCACGGCAGGCGTCGCCAACGTCCACCCCCACCGGTTCCGTCACACCTTCGCCGACCGATGGCTGGACAAGGGCGGCAGTGAGGGCGGCCTGATGCGTGTGGCCGGCTGGTCCGACCCGTCGATGGTGCAGCGCTACTCGAAGGCCCGCGCCGCACGCCGGGCCCTGGACGAGGCCCGACGGCTCAATGTCGGTGAACTGTAGCGTTCAGCCAGTCTTGGGAGCGCAAGTGCAACATCGAGCGCTGCCAGCGCACCCTTTTCACTCCCCCTGCTGACTGTGCTGCTGGGCCAGCCTTTCGGCGAGCGCTGCCAGCCGTCGCAACGCCACGGCAGGCAGCGGGTCCGCGCCGAGCCGCTCCCGGTCGCGCCAGATGCTCAGCGTCTCCACACCCACCTCCACCCCCAGCGGCTCCAGCGCCACCTTCAGCTCGGCGTGCGCCTTGAGCAGTGCGGTCATCGTCGTTCCTCCGTTGTCCACAGCTCGGCCCACCACAGCAGTCGTCCCTCAGGGGTGGAATCGTGCCCCCACTTGTCCGCGAGGGCGTCGACGAGCAGCAGCCCTCGGCCGCTTTCGCCGTACGGGAACGAGGGATCTTCACCCGGGGCGAGCGCCTCGTCTTCGGGCGCCAGGTCCACGGTTGTCGGCTCGCCTTCGTCAAGCACCTCAATCCGCAGCGTGCCGGGTGTCAGTTCGAGTCGGATCTCGAAGACGCCGCCGAGTTCGCGACTGCGCGAGTGCAGCACCGCGTTGGTCGCGAACTCGGAGAGAATCAGCTCAGCGGCGTCCACTCGTGTATGGTCGGCAAGGAATCCGCGCAGCTCGCTTCGCGCTTCCCGTACCGACGGCGGAAGGCCGGGTAGCGTGCGCAACAAGCTTTCGGGCATGGCGAATCCCCAGGTAGAAGCCACGTTTGCGCCATAGGCGCGGCAGTCCTGTACAGAGCTTGCACCCCTGTACAGGACTGCGTCAAGCTATGCCTAGAGAAATCACCACGAGCTGGGGTGAGACCGATCGCCACGACGCCGAAATACGAGCTGATCGCCGATGACCTACGCACACAGATCATCGACGGCACACTCGCGCCCGGCGCCCAAATGCCCAGTCTCACCGAACTCATGACCCGCTACGAGGTCAGCGAGCGAACCGCCTACGAGGCAACCAAAGTCCTACTCAACGAAGGACTGACCACCTCGAAACCCGGCTCCGGCTCGTTCGTGCGCGACCGGCCCTCCATCGTGCGCATGGTCCGGCACTGGTACCGCGACGCCGCCGGCAAAGGCTCACCCTGGCGCGCAGAGATGGCCGCCGCGGGGCGCCGAGGATCCTGGCGCGCAACGTCCGCACCCGGAACCGCGCCTCCGGCCATCGCGGACCGCCTCCAGATCTCCGATGGCGAACGGGTCATGCGCACCGCCTACACGTTTACCGCCAACGACAGCCCGACCTACCTGTCGACCTCGTGGGAACCACTGTCCATTACCAGCGGCACCGAGATCATGCTCCCCGAAGAGGGCGCCCACCGCGGCAAGGGCGTCGTCGACCGGTTCGACGCCATCGACATCCACATCACCCGGGCCACCGAGGAACTAGTCCCGCGCACGCTCACAATCGCCGAAGCACAGCAGCTGCGCCTGCGCTCCGGCATCGCCGTCATCGTGATCGAACGCACCTACTACGCCAACCAGACACCCGTGGAGACGGCGAACATCGTGCTGCCGCCCAACTACCACGCGGTATACGAGATCCCCGTCGGCGAGACACCCTGAAGCCGAACGCCCCGGACAATCCAGTCCGGAGCGTTTCGCTGCGCGTGATCAGGACTCTGCGCTACGGTGCCCTCACATCACCCGGGGAGGGAACCATGTCGCAGTACCCATACGAACAGCCCGAGGACGAGCATCCCGGCATGCAGCAACGCGCGTACGGACAGCAGCCGCAGAACTACCCGTACCAGCAGCCGCCGACGCCGCAGTACGTGTACGTGCAGCAGCCACCCGTGACAGTCAACGTCGTGCAGAACGCCGGAGGACGGCCTGTCGTGATACGCCAGGGCGTCAACCACACGCTGCATTTCTGGCTGACGATCCTCACCGGTGGCGCGTGGCTTTTCGTGTGGATACCACTCGCAATCAAGGGCAAGAAAACCATCATCTACCGGTAACCGACCGGTCGCGGTAGCTCGATGTCGAGGCTGGGCCACGGGGGCGCCGCGGGGATCACCAGAGCGGTTTTCACCGCAAGGTGGCCGCTGCGCGGTAGCGGTGCGACGACAGTGATGACGCCCGCGACAAGGGGAGGCCGCGGCGCCGACGGTGACGGCGTGGACGAAGGGCTGCCGCTGGGGACCGCACTCGCAGTTCCCGTTGGACTCGCAGACGCAGCAGGCGAACCCGGCACAGCCGATTTCATGTCGGCAGGGGCCGCAGCGCTGACCATGGGAACCAGGGCGCGCACCACGGTCGCGCCCGGCGAACCGGACGGCCGCGGCCGCGGCAACACTACGACGGGGATAGGTCTGGCGCTCGACGAGACGGCCGGGGAGGGACCCATCGCCCGCGGAATACCAGCCGTGCCGGGGTGCGCCCACTGGTACACGAACAGTGCTGCCGCCGCCCCGCCGAGAACCACCCACGTCAACACTAGGCTCCGCGGTGTCACCGGGCCGTGGCCTGCAACCACAACCCCAGCAGCGTGGCCGCCGCGGCGATCACCGCGACGATTTGCGACCGCGTCCATCGGCTCTTCTCCCTGGCCTCTTGTGCTGCGTTTTCCTCGTCCTGGTCGTGTTCCTTGTCATGGTCGTCGGCGTACTGCTCCAAGCGCTTAAGGCGGCGGGCGATGTCCGCACGGTAAAGATCGAACTCGTAGCGCCGCACGGGCTCATTGGACAACCCACCCCCCTCTCATCTCAGCCTTCGGAGCCAGCCGACTGTGGCAGTACGTCGGCAGTCGACAAGCCGGCCAGCGCCGCCGTCTGCGCGGTCGCGGTCCTCTGCATGTGCGCGATCGTCGCCCGCAGCATCACGTTCTCGTTCGTCAGCACCCCGACACGGTCCTGATACTCCGCGAGCAGCACCGGGTACGGGACGCTGAACTGCATCAGGTCCGCGGCCGGCAGCGCGCTCACGCGAACACGTCCAGTCCCACCGCGCCCGTGCCACTGGTCAGCTCCACTGAGACCTTGTTCGTGTCCGGTGGGAGCGCCAGTTTGTACGCGCCCGCCAGTCGGCCGATGCTCGCGGGCGGCAGCACCATCCACGACCCGCTTTTCAGGCTGAACGTGGCGATACGCACGGTGGCGTCGCCGAAGTCCGAGGCGAGCAGCAGCTGCGACGTCCCGCCGAGCACCGCGGCCGGGTTGGTCAGCACTATGGGGTGGTTGAGCTGGAGATCGGCATGCATGTCGTTCCTTCTGACAGTCGGGTTCGGTGGGTCGGCCGGCGCTTGGTCGACGCCGGGCCAGTAGTCGGCGACAACGGAGAGGTCCCACGGCTGGCCGAGCGCCGTGTTGTCCGCGTACTGCTTGCCGATCGCGCCGGCCGGGATCTCAGCGATGCCGTCGTACCCGGCCACCCACCAGTGCGGTTCAGGCACGCCGCGCGCTGCGAACGCCGCGCG
>NZ_DASYZI010000306.1:0-3167 GCF_035946395.1 Actinocrinis sp. | reverse complement strand
CGATATGGAAACCTGGTCCAACAGCGGAGCCCCTGTTCCGAGGACGTCTTGGAGTGACAGCCCTCTTCTACAGGAGCTCCGCTGCCTTGCCTACCGACAGGCCTTGACACGCGCCCGCCACGCCTAACTGAACGGCGTTGGCCTTAACCCGGCCGTTGTTGCACGGCGCCGACGTCGCGCGGTTCAATACGGTTCTCACACTCGGGGGAGGTCATGGAGCCGCTCGCGTCGGGCGATCCCGCTCGCATAGGACCGTTCCGCCTGGTCGCCCGGCTCGGCCGGGGCGGCATGGGGCGGGTGTACCTCGGCCGGGCCGAGTCCACCGGCCGGGCGGTCGCGGTCAAGACGATCCACGGCGAACTGGTCGCCGACGCGGAGTTCCGGACCAGGTTCTCGCACGAGGTCGCGGCCGCGCGGCGAGTGCGAGACGAGTACATCGCCGAGGTCGTGGACGCCGATCCGGACGGCCCGACCCCGTGGCTGGCCACCGCCTACGTACCGGGGATCTCGGTCGAGGACGCGGTACGCCGGTTCGGCCCGCTGCCCGCGGACTCGGTGCGGATCCTCGGGGTCTGCGTCGCCCGCGCGGTGGCCGCGATCCACGGCGTGGGCTTGGTGCACCGGGACCTGAAGCCCGGAAACGTGCTGCTGACCGCCACCGGACCGAAAGTCATCGACTTCGGCATCGCGCGTGGTGTCGCCGAGGCCGGACTGACCAGGACCGGCATGGTGAGCGGGTCGCCGCCCTACATGGCCCCGGAGCAGCTGACCCACGGTGCCTTCGGGCCGCCTTCGGATGTGTTCTCTCTCGCGGCGATCCTGCATTACGCGGCCACCGCTGCCGGTCCCTACGGACGCGGCGGCGCGCAGGAGCAGTACGCGCGAGCGCTGGCCGTCGGGCCCCTGCTCGACGCGGCGCTGCCGAACACTCTCGCCGAGCTGATAGGCCGCTGCTTCCTCACCGATACCGCCGCCAGACCGTCTGCTGTTGAGGTGGCGCGGGCTCTGGAGGCGCATCCGGCCGAACGGCCGACTCCGGGCTGGCTGCCCAGCGCTGTCGTGTCGGACATCCTGGCTCAGGCCACCGATGCGTTGAACAAGGACTCCGCGGGAGGCGTACCTACGCCTGATGGGCACGCCTCGATGCCCTACGGCGCCGTGAACACGCCCCCGCGTCCGGCTCCTATGCGGCAGCCGATGCCTCCACCTCAGGCACCTCAGCAACAACAGCAGGCACCGCTGATCCCGCCGCCGGTCCAGCCGAGAGTCCAAACACCGGCACAGCCGACCCCGGCACAGCCGAGGGTCAACACTCCGCCACCATTCGCGCCGCCGAGTACTCCGAGGCCGAACTCGTCTTATCCGAACGCGCCTTACGCCAACCCGCCGTACACGGGCACGCCGCCGCGCCCCATCCCGCAGACGCCGCGGTCACCGCAGCGATACCCTGCCCAAGGCGTGCCCGCGCAGCCGTATCCGCCCCAAGCGCAGTTCCAGTACGGGCAGACCGGTGCCCCGCTCCCCTATGGGTACCGTCCGAGCGCCACCGACAACGGCATGGCGGTCACGGCGCTGGTCCTCGCGCTGGTCGGCATCTTCGTGCCCTGCTTGCTGCCCATCGCGCTGCCCTTCGGCTTCATCGGGCTGTCCAAGGCACGCACCATCGGCGTCGGCCGCGGTCAGGCGATGGCCGGGACGATCATCTCCGGGCTGCTCCTGACCGGCTGGATCGTCCTCATCCTGACGATCGCGAGCGCGAGCTCGAACTAGCGCTCGGCAGGCCGCGTGCCCGAGGGCGCCATCAGGTGCTGAATCAGACGTTGAAGCGGAACTCCACCACGTCGCCGTCGACCATCACGTAGTCCTTGCCCTCGATACGGGCCTTGCCACGGGCGCGGGCCTCGGCGACGGAGCCCGCGGCGACCAGGTCGCGGAACGAGATCACCTCGGCCTTGATGAAGCCGCGCTGGAAGTCGGTGTGGATGACGCCCGCCGCCTCGGGAGCCGTGGCGCCCTTGCGGATCGTCCAGGCCCGCGCTTCCTTCGGACCGGCGGTCAGGTAGGTCTGCAACCCGAGGGTGTCGAAGCCGACCCGGGCGAGCTGGGTGATGCCGGACTCGTCCTGGCCCATGCTCTGGAGCAGTTCGAGGGCCTCCTCGTCGGGCAGGTCGATCAGCTCGGACTCGATCTTCGCGTCGAGGAAGACCGCCTCGGCCGGGGCGACCAGGGCGCGCATCTCGTCCTGGAGCCGATCGTTGGCCAGCTCCTCGTCGTCGACGTTGAACACGTAGATGAACGGCTTCGCGGTGAGCAGGTGCAGCTCGCGCAGCGGCGCGGTGTCGAGCCCGGCGGCGAAGACCGTGACGCCCTCGTCGAGGATCTTCTTGGCCTGCTCGATCGCGGCGACCACCGGCTGCTTGTCCTTGGCCATCCGCGCCTCCTTCTGGAGGCGCGGCAGTACCTTGTCGATGGTTTGCAGGTCGGCCAGGATCAGCTCGGTGTTGATGGTCTCCAGGTCGTCGCGCGGATCGATCTTGCCGGCCACGTGGTGCACGTCCGGATCGTCGAACACCCTGACGACCTGGCAGATCGCGTCCGCCTCACGGATGTTCGCCAGGAACTTGTTGCCAAGGCCCTCGCCCTCCGAGGCGCCCTTCACGATCCCGGCGATGTCCACGAAGGAGACGGTGGCGGGCACCATCCGCTCCGACTTGAACAGCCGCGCGAGCACATTAAGCCGTTGGTCGGGCACGCCGACCACTCCGACGTTCGGCTCGATCGTCGCGAACGGGTAGTTGGCGGCGAGCACGTCGTTCTTGGTCAGCGCGTTGAAAAGGGTCGACTTGCCGACGTTCGGCAGTCCGACGATTCCGATCTGGAGCCCCATGGACGGCAAGTCTAGTTGTCCGCGGGCCCGGGAACTCCCACGATTGTTGCTGTGAACTCCGGACAACTCGCGTTGCTGTTGATCGGGCTGGCCCTGGGGCTGGCGCTGGGCGTGCTGTGGGAGCGCGGCCGGGGGCGCGGGCCCTCGGCGGAGGCGCTCGACCGGTCGACCGACCGGCTGCTCGGGCTGGCCGACCAACAGTTCGCGCAGGTGGGGCGGCCGATCCAGGAGTCGCTGCGGCACTTGGACGACCGGCTGCGCGAGATCGAGCAGGGTCGGG
>NZ_DASYZI010000305.1:0-1879 GCF_035946395.1 Actinocrinis sp. | reverse complement strand
GTTCCACACGCAGACGGCCGGCGTGCAGCTGACCGCCCAGCAGCCCGAGGTGAACCTGGCCCGGGTGACCGTGCAGGCGCTCGCGGCCGTGCTCGGCGGCACCCAGTCGCTGCACACGAACGCCTACGACGAGGCGATCGCCCTGCCGACCGAGAAGGCCGCCCGGCTCGCCGTGTGGACCCAGCAGGTTCTCGCCTACGAGACCGATCTGACCGCGACGGCGGACCCGCTGGCCGGGTCCTACGCGATCGAGACCATGACCAGCGAGATCGAGCAGGAGGCCGCCGGCCTGATCGCGAAGGTCGAGGAGCTCGGCGGAGCGGTCGCCGCGATCGAGCAGGGCTTCCAGAAGACCGAGATCGAGCGGTCCGCCTACCAGATCGCGCGGCAGGTCGACGCGGGAGAGCGCGTGGTCGTCGGCGTCAACCGGTTCGGCATCGCCGAGGAGGAGCCGTACCAGCCCCTGCGCGTCGATCCCGCGATCGAGCGGGACCAGGCCGAACGGCTAGCCGTGCTGCGCCGCGGCCGCGACGCCAGGGAGCTCACGCGCCGGATCGATGACCTCCGGCGGGCGGCGGGCACGGCGGAGAACCTGCTCTACCCGCTGCGCGAGGCGCTGCGCGCCCGCGCCACCGTCGGTGAGGTGTGCGACGCGCTGCGCGATGTCTGGGGCGTCTACAAGCCGCCCGACGTCTACTGAGCGGTTGCCTTTTCGGCGGACCCTTTCGGCAGCACGGTCTGCGTTGTGCGCCGTACGCAGCTTTGTGCGCCGTTCGCATGGGTAAGGAACGCCGTGGCGGAGCGGGACGGTCGGAATGAATGTGGTGCTGTGTTGACCCGGGGGGGTAACCCCCCGGACCCCCCAGACCGGGGGGCGAAGCCCCCCGGAGCCCCCCTGCCGTCTGCTCGGGCCAGCCTCCGGCCGGCCCTCGCATCCGGCACACGCCGGTGATCGCCCCACGGCGCTTCCCGGCGTCGCCGCATCCGCTGCCGTCTGCTCGGGCCAGCCTCCGGCCGGCCCGCGCACCCGGCAATGACGCTGAGGGCTGCTCCTTCCCGGCAGAGCTCGCCCCGCGCCGGTGGTGCGCGGGAAATACAGCCCATGGAGGCTCACTGTGGCCATAAGGTGGAACCCATCTCGCGGCGCAACGCTGGGTATCGAGTGGGAACTGCAGCTCATCGACTGCAGAAGCAGGATGCTGCGGCAGGACGCTCGCGAGGTCCTGGCGGCGCTGCCAGCGCTCAGCGAGGTCGGTGAGAACCCGAAGATCCGTTACGAGCTCATGCAATCGACGGTGGAGGTGGTCACTGGCATCTGCACCACTGTGTCGGAGGCGAAGGAGGATCTTACTGCGACAATCGCGCAACTTGAGCGAATCACGGGCAGCCGCGGTACGATGCTGGCCTGTGCCGGAACGCATCCCGTTAGCGACTGGCGAGATGCCAAGATGGCTCCCATTCAGCGCTATGCAGAACTCGTAGAGCAGTTGCAGTGGCTGGCCCGAAGGATCCAGACATTCGGAGTCCACGTCCACGTCGGCATCAGGGACGGGCGCAAGGCGATTCCCATCGTCAATGCGCTTGCCGCTTACCTGCCGCATTTTCTGGCGCTGACTGCGTCAAGCCCGTTCTGGAGCGGGCACGACACAGGGCTCGCCTCGAGCCGTGCGGTCATCTTCGGCGGCCTGCCGACCTCGGGGCCGCCGCAGCCACTCGCTGACTGGACTGAGTTCGAGGAGTACATGGACACGCTGCTTCGCGCCGGAACGATCCGGAGCATCAAGGAGGTGTGGTGGGACATACGGCCGCACCCCGATTTCGGCACGGTCGAAATCAGGATGTTCGACGGCGTTCCGACCCTTCGCGAGATCGGCATGGT
>NZ_DASYZI010000304.1:0-17384 GCF_035946395.1 Actinocrinis sp. | reverse complement strand
CGCCGCCACACACTTCGCATTCGGCGCGGGCCGCCACTTCTGCCTCGGCGCGCAACTCTCCCTAACCCAGGCACAAGCCGCCATCCCGCTTCTGCTCAACGCTCTGCCGAACCCGGCCCTCGCCGATAAATCAAGCCCAGCATACTCTGGCAGGATTCTACGCGGCCCCGAGAAACTACTGGTGACAACCGGATGGCCCAGTAGCGGGTCTGCGGATCGTGCCGGCTGACGACCTGCGGGCTGGCCCATGGTGTCTCAGGTATGGCCCCGGCCCACAGATGAGTATGCCATCAGTTCCGCGTCGTTAGCCTTTCTCAAGGGTGAGAGTCGAAGGCACCTTCTCGCGCCTACAGTGCTGACACGGAAAGCTTGCGCGCATACGGCCCCTGGTGTGCCGAGGACAGTTCGTCCGTGGCACGCCAGGGGCCGTCGGTTTCTACGGCTTCTACTGCGTGGGCTGTCAGCCCTTGTGCAGGCTGACGGCGTTCGTCTGGTCGATCGTGACGGTGTTCGCAGCGTAGTCAGGGTCCTGCGCCACGAACTGCGCGTCCACCTGTGCGTCACCGCTGCGGAACGGGACGGAACCGCTCGGCGTCGCAGACGCGGACCACGCGACCGGCGCCCCGGCCTTGCAGTTCACCGTCGTGGTGTACGTGCCGTTGACAATGGTCTTATGGTTCGAACTCACCTGCGTGACCTTGCCGCTCACGGTCACCTGCGCCGTCTTGTCGCAGGCGACCGTGCCGCGCACGGTGGCGGAGCCGTTCAGGGTGCTGGCCGTGCCGTCGGACGCGACAGCGGGCTTCACGGTGAGCACGGCCGGCGGGGCCGGGTTGGTGATCTGGACCTGGCCGACCAGCGCCGGCATGAAGCCCTCGCACTGCTGCGAGAAGGAGCCGTCGAGCTCCTGGATGTAGCCGTACGGCCCCCAGGTGATCTGCGTGATCGTGAACGAGCCGGCCACCGTGTTGCAACCACGACCGTCGCCCACGAAGGAGAGGCCAGGCTGGGCGGCGGTGTTGAACGGGTACCGCGTGGCCCCGGTGTACGTGCCGGGCGCCAGCGCCGGACCCGAGGACGGAGCCATCAGGTCGAGGTACCACCAGTCACCCAGCGCGCCCGACACGCTCACATTGACGTAGTGCTCATCGGTGCTGCCGGTCACGGTGAGCGTGTCGCCGTTCGCCGTCGAGTACGTGCTCGTAGCTCCGCCGCCCACCCAGTCCCCGGCAGGGCTCACGAAGCCCAGCGAGCCGGACGTGACCGCCTGCGCCTGCGCGGCGGGGCTGAACACGACCCCCGTAGCGATGGCGGTCGCGGACAGAACGAGCGAAGAGGTGATGCCCGTGCGCACAACGGCACGCTTCAGTGCATTGACCTTCAAGGAAGAACCCCCATGCGTTCAACTCTGGTGAAAGCGCCCGGTATCGCGGCCGAGTAGCCCCCTCGTGCCGCGCCGGCGCGCTCAGGCCAGGCTTTCACGGACGGACGGGACCGTGCAACTGATTTCGCAAAGTCTTGAGCCACAGGGACGAACAGGCGGCCTCGCAGTCCGCTGCTAATGCCACAGACTGACGTGATGTCAACGATACAGATGCGGCAGATGGGGATGATCAAGGTCCGTGTGGCGTTGACGTGGAGCTGTGCGCGCCGAAATCTCAGAGGCAAATCCTGCGATCCGGAAGTGGGGCAGGTGCACGCTCGGCGCACGGCGGACAGTGTCCACGCCCGGCCAGCCTGGTCGAGCGAATAGACGTGCGCAGGGGCATGCAGCGGCGTACCACGGCCGGAGACGAGGCCCGTTCGCAACTACTGCACCGCCGCGATACGACCGTTGACGACACTGGCTGAACGGTTCATATCCATACGCTCGACTCGCTGGCCGACTCCGCGGCGCCGCTATCGGAAGTAGGGCCTCACACTGGCTATTTATGTAGAATGAATCTACATAGAAGCTGTCTAGGTAGATCGGGTGATCTGGGGACCCGAGCAGATCATCGGGGCATGGCGATGACGACGGCAGCGGCGCTCATTGGTGCACGATCCTGCTGGTCAATCGTGAGGGCGATGTGGACTGCGAGGATCGCGTACGCGGCGGAGTAGTTGGGATCGGGGATCGGGGTTCATCGCATCCAAGCCGACCAGTTGTGACAAGTCGGGAAGCGGGCGTTGAGGGCGTCGTAGGCGTCGAGGGCGATGATGCCGGCTGGTTGCGGTGTCTGTAGTCGTCGCGGCGCTCGGGATCATCACGGGATCGGCGCCTCCTGTGGACCTGGGCTGAGATGGGCGTGAGTTGCGGTCGCCAGGTCCAGATATGCGGCGCCGAGTAGTGGGGCCTCCGCCAGGAGTTGTGCGGGTTGGACGGCGATGGGGCCGGTTCGGGTGGGCAGCGTGTCGGCCAGTGCGGTGCACAGTGGTTCGGCGATCAGGTCCCAGGATGCTGCGATGGAGCCGCCGACCACGAGGATCGTGGGCTCGAACGCGGCGAGCCAGGGGCCGAGCACGGTGCCCAGGGCGCGGACGGCCTGCGTGAGCACGGTCGACGCGGTGCGGTCGCCGTGCCGGGCGCGCTGCGCGATCTCGCGTACGTCGAGTGCCGACGGTTCGCCCGTGGCGTGCGCGTAGACCCGCCGCAGGGCGCGGCGCGAGAGGGTGTCCTCCAGGGGTTTGCCCTCGTGCGACAGCAGGTCGACGCGTCCGTCCGGCGGCACGGCGCCGCCGTGACGCACGCTGCGCCCGTCGCGCAGGAAGCAGGAGCCCACCCCGGTGCCCAGCGTGATCGCCACGACCGTGCGGTGCCCGCGCGCCGCGCCGGCCCACCATTCGCCGAACGCGAACGCGTCGGCGTCGTTGTGGAAGCCGACGGCGGCGGCGCCAGGCAGGTGCGGCGTCAGGGCAGCACGCAGGTCGACGCCGCGCAGCGCGTCGAACTTGCCGACTCCCTCGAACCGCCCGATGCCGCGTTCGTAGTCGAATGGTCCGGGAATCGCGATCGACCACCGGCGCGCCGGCGTGGCAAGCCGCCTCGCGCACCGGGCGAGGGCCGAGACGATCTCCTCGGCGCTCCCACCGCTGTCCAGCGGCGCGCGCAGGCACTGGCCGGGAATGACGCTGTGGGTGTCGATATCGACGTTCGCGGCGGTCACGTGCGTGCCGCCGATGTCCATCACCGACACCACGCCCCCGTGTCGGCCGGTCACCGGACCAGGGCCTTGACGTAGCGGACCGGGCTGGACCCCAGTGCGCGCACCCGGTAGCCGCCCACCGACCCGGGAACGGTCAGCGTCTCGGCGTAGGCGAGCACGCATCGGTATCCGCTTTCCGTCTCCAGCAGCACTCCGTCGCCGTCGACGACGTTGAGCACGTGGAACCGGCCATCGGTCCCGTCCCCCACAGCGGCGTCAGTCGCGAGATCGACACGGCGCACCTCGAAGAACATCTCCGGCAGGCCGCCGATGACCTGCTCGCGCCACCCCTCGCCTTCCCGCACAGTGCGCGGCCGCTGCACCAGTTCCCGGGCCACCGCATCGCCCGAGCGCGTCGGGTCGAGATTGGCGAACGCGTGCTCCACATGCACCGGCCGCTGCCTGCCCGCGCCGTCCTTGCGCAGCCAGTCGTAGAACCGCAGGCTGTACAGGTACGGCGTCGCGCTGATCTCCAGCACCACGTTGCCCTCGCCGCTTGCGTGCGGGGTACCGGCCGGAATCAGGAACAACTGGTGCGCCTCGGCGGGAAAGCTCTGCACGTACCGCTCGATGTCGAAGGGCACACCCTCGCGCACCGCCCGATCCGCCGCACGCCGAAACGCTTCAAGATCGGCGTCCTGGCGCAGCCCCAGGAACACCTGCCGCCCCACGCCGCCGACCATCATGTAATACGTCTCATGCTGTGTATACGGCCAGCCGAAAACCCGGCGCATATAGTCCGACTGCGGATGACAGTGCACCGACAGATTTCCCCCACCGACCGTGTCCAGATAATCGAACCGGATCGGAAACGACGTACCGAACATCATGTACACAGCCTTGCCGAGCACCTGCTCCGGATGCAGGGCGACCAGAACCTGGAGCGGAATCTCGACGCGCGGACCGTCCGCATCGCCGAGCAGGATGCCGCTCTCCGGCGCGATCAACTCATAACCCAGCGCGGTGTTCGCCGCCCCCGGATTGAACCCGAGCCGCCGCTGCGCCCAATGCCCGCCCCACGACGTGGTGTTGAACGTCGGGCGCGTACGGAACGGCTGCACGGCCAGCGCCGCCAACGACGCGCGCAGAACGTCTCCCTCCAGCCACGCCGGAGACCGCGGATCCTGAGTATCCAGCCACAGATCGATGTCGGCGATGATGCCGTCGCGGTGCCGGTCCAGGATGGGCCAGTCCAGGTAGAACAGGCGCCGCGCCGTGCCCGCACCGGTACCCGCCGGTTGCCCCAGATTGCGGCCGGTCCCAGCTGTGATCGCGGCCTCGGCGTATCGCTTGGGCAGATCCGCGTACCACAGCAGGTGATGCTCGATCAGCGCCGCGCCGGGGCCGAAGACGACCGTCACCGCGCCCGAAGCGGCCTCGGGCTTGGGCTTGGGCTCGGGCAACGCGGCGAAGAAGTCGGCGAGGTCCGCCCGCGACAGAGGGGCGAAATCCGGGTCGTCATCCAACTGTGCCGACGAGGTCAGCGCGAGGATGTCCGGCCACGCGGCGAAGTGCTCACGCAAGTCCAGCTGCTTCGCCGCCAGTTCGCGAGCGGCCAGCGCATCGCAGATCTCCGAGACGGCCAGATCCCAGTCCACCGCCGCCGGACCGTCCACCGCCAGGACCACACCCGGCTCAAGACCGGCGACCGCCGAACGGTACCCGGCACCCACGGCCCCCGTGACAGCGTGACAGGGTTCTGGCTCATAGCCGCGAATCGGCGCCGACGCGGTCACAGTTCACCCGCCGAGGGTGAGCGTCCGTTGGTTGTCACCGGCCAGCTGAGTACCGGGCTGCGCAGTTTCGCGGCGTGCTCGGCGATCTCGGCCTGGTCGGGTTCGGCCAGGGTGAGCAGCCCGTAGCGCAGGCGGACCGGTCCGTTCTGGATCTGGGGGAAGTTGGTGTCCCAGTAGTTGTTCGCGGCCCAGCTCAGGAGCAGTGGATCGGCGGTGCGGTCGATGGCGTCCGGTGGCGGTCCGAAGTGGAAGTCGCCGAACTGGACCAGCGGAGCGTCGGGCGTGAGCAACGCGACGGCGCCGTGTTCGTCCCACATCGCGGCCGCCGACTGGGCCGTGACCCAACCGCGGGACGCGCCGGGCAGTTGCCCGTCGTCCAGGGCCACCGTCTGGCCCGCCGTGTCGAAAGTGGCCCGCCAGCCCTCCCGCATCGCCAGCGGCAGCGCGAAGTACACGCCGCTCGGCTCGGCGTCGCCGACCAGATCGAGTTCGAAGTCGATGCGGATGACGGGGTCGATCGCGTCGAACCGGACGCGCTGGATCAGGCTCCTGGTTCCCGGCGCGGCGAACCGGCGTTCCAGGACCACCTGTCCCGGATGCTCCTCGACCACGCAGCTGAGCACCCGCTCGGCGGGCTCGCGCCGCGGCTGCCACGGCTCCCAGCACGATTCGTCCAGCATCTCCCGGTCCAGGTCGCGCCGGTAGAACGCGCGCCGGGTGCCGTCGACGAGCGGATCGGGCCGCTCCCGGACGAAGGAGAGCAGGTCCATGCCCGGTCTGGGCCGCAGGAGCTCGCGTCCGGTGGCCCGGTCGATCAGGGAATTGATCCACCCGGAGTCCGGATCGTAGGTCAGCGCGTGGAACGGCGACTCGATCCGGCCGACGGCGGCCACGCGGTTGATTGCGGTGGCGAAGTTCAGCTCGCGGGCCGACGTGGGGCGGCGGACGAGTTCATGCGTTGGCTGGCCCGGGAAGACCGGGGCGGGAAGGTCGTCGATGCCGAGGATCCGCCACATTCCGGGGCCGAGGTCGATCGGCCCGAAGCGACGGCGCTGCTCGCCGGGAGCGGGCACCCGCCACGGCCGATTTTCGTAAGCCATCCGGCTGGCCCGGTACGTGCGCTCGTTGGCGGCCGTCGGCTCGGCGAACCAGGCCTCGGGCAGATCGAGCGCGACCGTGCGGCGATACGGCATGGGGTTGCAGACGAGCACGCCGGCGATCCCCTTGTCCGCGACCGGGTTTCCGGCCAGCCGTTCGAGCGCGTCCATGACTGCGAACGCGGCCAGTTCGTGGCCTTCGTACGCGCCGGCCTGCTTCATCGCCTCGATGGCGCGGGCCTGTGGATTGCCCGGGTCGCTGTCCCAGTGGCTCCAGGTGTGTTCGTCGGACAGGTCGACGTGCTCGGCCGCGGCGGCGACGAGAGCCGGGTCGGCGCCCAGCTTCTCGGCGGCGGCGAGCAGCGGCTTCGTCTGCTGATTCACTGCGGTGACCGCCGGGGCGCTGCCGACACCGAAGCTCCAGAAGTCGGTCCAGTCGCCGCGCAGGACCGGGATGTCGCCGTCGGATACGCGCTGTATCCGTTCCCTGAGGTCGTCGAAGGTCGCGTATCTTATTCGGGGCCCGCGCCGCTGCTCGTTCCAGCGCCGGATCAGATCGGGCAGGTATGGGTTGGGCGGTGCGTTGTCCCACATGATCGGAGAGCACGTCGAGGTGAGGTAGACGAACGGCAGTCGGTAGCCGCTGCGGCGCAGGCGCTCGTGCAGGGCGTCCCAGCCGACGGCCATCCGCTCCACCGAGTCGTCCCAGGCGTTGAGCAGCTGGTCGAACATGGTGTAGTGGCTGCCGTTGAAGACGCGCAGCCGCCGCCCGGACGGGGCCTGCCAGGCGAACAGGCCGGGCCGCGGCGCCACCGGGCGGCCGAGATGCCGGTTGACCGCCATGACGAACAGGTCGACCCCGGCGTCCAGCAGTTCGTCGGCGATCGGCCACGGGACCCCGTTGACGTCGTGCTGGCAGGCGACCGGGATCGGCCGGCCGACGACGTTCTCCAACTCGCGCTTCCCGGCCAGCAGCCGGCGGATCCCCGGCCGGTCGATCGTGGAGCCGACATGCCAGCGCAGCGCGGACAGCCCGATGCGGCCCTGGTCGCACATGTCCTTGAAGCGGACGACCTCGTCCGGGGACGCCCCGGCAAGCCAGCGGCGCACCGGCTCGGTCGCCTCGCAGGTCCACTTCGGCCGATGGTCCTGCGGCAGGTCCGCGGTGCGCTCCAGCCAGTCCAGGGCCTGGGAGATGTACTCGGCCTGCAACCGCCACAGGATCGGCTGCGAGTGCGTGTAGCCGACGTCGAGGTGGCTGTGGTGCAGGACCAGGATCTCCTCGATCGCGGCAGGCGCGTCGGTCACTTGCTGGCTCCCGTGGTCAGTCCGGCGATGAACTGCTTCTGCAGGGCGAGGTAGCCGGCGACCGGGATGACCGCCGCCAGGAGCATCACGCCGAACAGTTGCGCGTAGTTGGTGGAGTACTGGCCGAGCGAGAGATACAGCCCGGTGGTGATGGTCTGGCCCTTGAGCGGGCCGAGGATGAACTGCGGATTCATGAAGTCGTTCCAGATCCACAGCGACAGGAAGATCGCGACGGTCGCGGTGGCCGGGCGCAGCAGCGGCATGACGATCTTCCACCAGATCCGCATGGATCCGGCGCCGTCCATGGTCGCGGCCTCGACGATCTCGCCCGGGATCGAACGCAGGAAGCCGGAGTAGACGAACACCGCGAACGACAGGTACCCGCCGCCGACGTTGGCCAGGATCAGCCCCGGATACGTGTGGTCCAGACGCATGTATGTCAGGATCCTAATTGTAGGTAGCAGGATCACCGCGGGCGGGATCATCAGCCCGGCCGCGAAGACGGCCAGCACCAGCCGCCGCAGTCGCGCCGAGCGGCGGGCCAGCCAGAAGCTGAAGGCCGCGCCGAGCGGGATGACCAGCAGCACCGAGACGACGACGGTGACCGCGGAGTTGGTCAGGCCGATCTGGATGATGCGGTCGGGCCGGGACAGCGCATCGGTGAGGTCGTGCGTGGTCGGCGGCGCGGGCAGCGCCGCCGGGTTGCCGATGATCTGGTTCTGCGTCTTGAAGGCGTTGACGATGGTGAGGTAGATCGGGCTGACGAAGGCCAGCGTCAGCAGCCCGGCCGCCGCGAGGTGGCTTCCGGCGGCCCACACGCGGCGGTTGCCGCGCGGCGCGGGCGCAGGCGGCGCCGGGGCGGTGGATCGGCGCTGCGAGGTCGAGGAGGTCGGCGCGCTCACAAGTCCACCTCCCGGCGGCGAAGCAGCCCGGTCACGGACAGCGCGATCACCGCGGAGATCGCGAGCAGCAGCATGGCCACGGCCGAGGCGTAGCCGAAGCGGTCGTCGGTGAAGGCGAGGTTGATGATGTAAAGCGCGGTGGACTGCGTGGAGTCGGCCGGGCCGCCGGAGGTGAGCGCCGCGATGATGTCGTAGAGCTTCAGCATCGTGATCAGCGAGATGGTGACGCTGATCGTGGTGCCGGGGGCGAGCATGGGGAAGGTGATGCGCCGGAACCGCTGCCAGCGGCCGGCGCCGTCCACCGTCGCGGCCTGATACAACTCGACCGGGATCGACTGGAGCGCCGCTAGGTGCACGACGGTGGTGAACCCGGTGAGCACCCAAGCGGCGACCAGGCCGACCGAGAACATCGCCAGGCGCGGGCTGCCCAGCCAGGTGATCGGCCGGCCGATGATCCCGGCGTCGATCAGCAGACGGTTGAGAATCCCGTCCTGGGCCAGGATGTAGCGCCAGACGAATCCGACGATCACACCGGAGACCACCTGCGGCAGGAACGCGACCGTGCGCATCATCCGGAAGCTCAGCGAGGTCTTGTTCAGCAGGACCGCGAACCAGATCCCCGCGGCGTTCGCGACAACCGTCACCGCGGCGGCTGTGACCAGCGTGAAGGAGAGGCTGGCGGCCAAGGCGTCGTCGTGCGTCATCTCCGCGTAGTTGGACAGGCCGATGAAGCGGGCCTGCGCCATCAGCGGGTTCTCGTCGGTCAGGCTCTTCCAGGCGCTCATCAACACCGGAACGATGATGAACAGCGCGTACAAGCCGACGGCGAGCATGGCGATCGCGGTGAGCGCGGGGTCGCCGCGGCGGGGGCGTGGTCGGACTCGGGCGGTCATGGCGTCTCCCTTGGCGCGGGCCGGTGCTGATGCAGACCGTGGATCAGATCGATGGCGGACCGATCGACGCCGAGCCTCGGTCCGCCCGGCGCCGACGCCGCAGGTCACTGAGAGGTCACTAGGAGGTCACTCGGAGCTCACTTGGTCGCCGTGTCCCAAGCGGAGTCCAGCTTGGCCATCTGCGCGGCGATGTCGTTGCTGTTGTAAAGGTCCTGACCGGCCGCGTAGAAGTCGTCGTCCAGCCCCGAGGGCATGGAGTCGTCGTTCGTGGCCCAGCCGAACGCCGAGACCTTCGTGTTCTGATTCAGGACGTAGGCGTAGGAGTCCTCGAACACCTGCGTGACGTTCACGTCGTAGTCGGCCAGGGTCTTGCCCTTGAGCATCGGGAACGCGCCGTCGCCCTCGATCAGCGCCTTGTAGTTGGCCGGGTCCAGCGACCAGGCCTCGGCGAACGCGGTCGCCTTGTCCGGGGCGGCGGTGTGCGCGTTGATCGCCATCGATCCGCCGACGGCGAACGGCACGACCAGCGAGCCGTCGTCGGTGGGCGTCATGAACGAACCGAAGTCGGCGGCGGCGGCCTTGGGCACCGAGCCGAGGAACCAACTGCCCATCATGTACATCGCGGTCTTGCCCGAGGTGAAGTTCGTGATCGAGTCGGCGTACTTGACCCCGAGCGCGCCGTCCTCGAAGTATCCGTCCTGCGCCATCGTGCGGTACTTGGCCACCGCCGTCTCGACGTTCGCGTCGGTGAAGTGCACCTTTCCGGCGTAGCGCTCCTGGAGCCAGTTCGGGTCCTTGCCGAGCACGTCCGCCGACAGGATGCCGACCAGCGGCATGGAGGCCGCGAACGGGTCGCCGCCGCCGAGTTCGACCGGCGTGATGCCGGCCACCTTGAGCTTCGCGCACACCGCCATGAAGTCCGCCCACGTCTTCGGCACGGTGGTGACGCCGGCCCGGACGAACAGCGTCTTGTTGTAGAAGACCATCGGGATGATCTGCGAGTTGGTCGGCGGGATGTAGACCTTGCCCTTGAAGGCGTTGCCCATCGGCAGCAGGAAGTTGGCGTTCACCCAACCCTGGTCGTACGGCCGCAAGAGGCCGGCCTGCACGAACGTGGACGGCGTGATCGACTGGAGCAGGTCGGGGAACTGCCCGGAGGCCTGCAACTGCTTGGCATACGCGTCACGGTCGGTGCTCGGGGCGACGATCTTCTTGACCGTCACGCCCGGCACCTTCTTCTCGGCGTTGGCGATCGAGGTGTCCCAGAACGACGCGGTCAGGCTGGGTGTCTCGAAGGTGAGGTACGTCAGTGACACGCTGCCGGACGAGCCGTTCGAACCGGCCGGCTGGGCGGCGGAACACCCGGTGATCAGGGCAAGCCCTGCGGCGAGGCAGGCCGCGGGCAGAAGACGGTTGTGCCGCATGGAAGTCTCCTGGGGGATGATGTGATGCGGTGCGCGATGTAAAGCCGTGGCCGAAGAGAAGCGTGCGTGCGGCTCGACGTCGGAACACCCTCGGGATAACGTTATCGCGAGAGTAGACGCGTTTCGCGGGAACGTGTCAAGACTCGATGCGATAACGGCCCGCCACCATGACTGAGGAGAAGCCGGATGAGCCCAGCACGGGCCGGGAACGGCGCCGGGGGCCGGCCCAAGCGGCCGACCATGGTCGACGTCGCCCGCGAGGCCGGGGTGGCGCTGCGCACCGTCTCGCGTGTGGTCAACAACGACCCGACCGTGGGGCCGGCGAACGCCGCCAAGGTCCAGGCCGCGATCGCGGCGCTGAACTTCCGCCCGGACGAGCGGGCCCGGCAGCTGCGCACCGGCGTCACCGGGTCGATCGGCGCGGCGGTCCGCCGCATCGCCGAGGTCAACCCGGAGCTGGCCGCCATCGAGCGCACGGCCCGCGCCTGCGGGCTGACCCTGCTCGCCGCGTCGACGGACTTCGACGAGGCCAGGGAGCGCGACATCCTGATCTCCATGTGCCGCCAGCGGCTCGACGGCATCATCGTCGAGCCTATCGGCGAGAGCCACAGCTACCTGGAGCCGGAGCTGGCCGCCGGCATGCCGATGGTCTCGATGGACCGGCCGATGAGCGGGATATCGGTGGACTGCGTCATGTCCGACAACGCCTCCGGCATCGGCATGGCGTTCCACCACCTGCACCGGCACGGGCACCGCCGCATCGCGTACATCGGCGACAGCGAACGCGTCTTCTCCGGTCGCGAGCGCGCCGCCGCCTTCCGCGCCGCGCTGCGCGCGCACGGCGAGCCGGTCGAGGGCCTGGTGCACCCCGGCGAGATCGCCCCCGAGCGGGTCGCCAAAGCCCTGGACACCGCACTTCACGCCGCGGATCCGGCGACGGCGCTGGTCACCGGCAACATGGACACGACCATCGCGGTCCTGCGCCAGCTCGGACCCCAGGCGGCTTCGCGGCTGGCGATCGTCGGCTTCGACGAGGTCCCGCTCGCCGACCTGCTCCAGCCCGCCCTCACCGTGGTCGCCCAGGACACGGCCACGATCGGCCGGACAGCGGTGGAACTGCTGCGCGCTCGCATCGCCGAGCCGACCCGGCCGGTGGAGACCGTGGTCGTCCCGCTGGACTTGAAGGCCCGCGGCTCCGGCGAAGTGCGGCCCTGACGCCGACACGCTCCCCGGGCCTCAGCCCGCCCAGACTGATGCTGCCGGCTCGGACCCGTACGGCTCTGGTCCCGTAGCCCCTGCCTCGCCAGTCGTGGCCCGCAAGCTCATTGTCCCAACCTCCGCCGCCCTGGCCCCACGGCTTTCACCCCGATTGCCCGACCTCTGGCGCTTTCTCGGCGACGCTGCGCACTCTTGACATCCGGGTCGAGTGCCCCCACTCTTCGCGATAACGTTATTTCGACACGGTGCGGCGTACCACCCTGTCCCTCAACGTCCTCAACGAAGAGGTCTCCCAGCCATGAAGCGCAGCATGAAGCACGGGACGAAGCTCGCAGTGCGATCCAGACGCGCCCTCGGCGCAGCCACCGCCGCCGCCCTCGTCGGCGCCTCGCTCACCGTGGTCCTCGCGCAGCCGGCCCTCGCGGACTCGGTCACCGCGAACCAGGCGTGGCGCATCGTCCAGCAGTACCAGGGCACGTGGACCTCCCCGCCCTCGGTGCTGACCAACGGCGAGACGGTCGACGCGCCGCTGATGGGCAACGGCGACATCGGCGTCGCGGTCGGCGGCACGATCTCAAATCAGACCATGTACATCGGCAAGAACGACTTCTTCTCCTCCACCAGCCACGCGGTCAAACCGCTCGGCCGGATCGTGGTCAACGCCTCCGGGCTCACCGGCTCGTCGTACAACGTGGTGCAGGACATCGCGCACGCCGAGGTGCGCGGCACGTACAGCCTCAACGGCCAGACGCTGAGCACGACCAGCTGGGTGGACGCGAACTGGGGTCTGTTCGTGACCGAATTCACCCTCACCGCAGGCGCCGCGCAGAGCATCGGCATCACCTTGCAAAACGGGTCCGGGGGCACGCCGACCACCTCTACCACCGGCAATGACCTGGATGCCGACGTGGTCGCGGACACCGGCACCGGCAGCGACCCGCACGCCCGCATCGCGGCGCGCACCATCGGCCAGACCCAGTCGATCTCCGGCAACAAGATCACCCTGACCATGCAGCCGAACACCACCTCCACCCTGGTCGCCGGGATCTACTCCAGCATCGACACCTCCTCCTGGCAGTCGAGCGCTGATTCGCTGGTCGGCAGCATGGCGCAGACGGATGTGGACAACCACAACGCCTCGCACCGCTCGTGGTGGCAGAGCTACTGGTCGCAGTCGTACATTGAAATTCCGGACAAGTCGATCGAGAAGAGCTGGTACGGCTCGCTCTACCTGCTCGGCAGCGTCTCACGCGCCGGAAAGTACGCCCCGGGCCTGTGGGGCAACTGGATCACCGGAAACATGAACTGGAACGGCGATTACCACACCAACTACAACTACGAGACGCCGTTCTACTCCGCGCTGTCCACCAACCACATCACGCAGCTCGGCTCATACGACCAGCCGGTGTTGCAGTGGCAGTCGGCCGGTCAGGCGCTCGCGTCGCAGAACGGGTACACCGGCGTGTTCTATCCGGTGGGCATATCGCCGAACGGCACCAGCGCGGACATGAGCCTGCACAACCAGAAGTCCGATGCGGCGAACCTCGCCAGCGACATGGTGATGCGCTTCGAGTACACCGGCGACACCTCGTATGCGAACACGGTGTATCCGTGGCTCAAGCAGGTCGGGCTGTTCTGGCAGAACTACCTGTCCTGGAACGGGTCCACCTACGACATCCTCAACGACGCCCCGCACGAGGACCAGGCCTATCCGCAGACCAACAGCGGCATGTCCCTCGGCCTGGTGCACCTGCTCCTCCAAGGCCTGATCGACATGAGCACCGCGCTGAATCAGGACTCAGGCACCCGCGCCACCTGGCAGAACATCGAAACCCACCTCAGCCCTCTGTCGACGATGTCACTGAACGGACAGACCATCCTGCGCGAGACCCAGGTCGGCAGCGACTTCGTCAACGACGGCAACGACATCGACGCCCAGCCAATCTACCCCGGCAGCCTGATCGGCCTGGACAGCGGCTCCACGCTGATCTCCGAGGGCCAGAACACCATCGGCGCTCTGACCAACGGCTGGCACGGCGGCAACGCCCCGACCACGTTCTATCCGGCGGCGGCCCGGGTCGGCTACAACCCGAGCACGATCCTGAGCAACCTGGACAACGAGGCCACCGCCCAGAGCTACAACAACATGGCCATCCACCACAACGGCGGCGGCATCGAGAACATCAACGTCACCACCTCAGGCCTCGACGAGATGCTGCTCCAGTCCTTCCAGAACGACATCAAGGTCTTCGCCGACTGGCCCGCCAACACCAACGCCAAGTTCGGCGACCTGCTCGCCTACGGCGACTTCCTGATCTCCAGCAGCAGGGCCGGCAACGCCGTGCAGTATCTCAGGGTCGTCAGCCAGAAGGGCGGCGACTTCACCTTCACCAACCCGTGGTCCGGCAGCGTCGAGGTCTACCGCAACGGCACCGACACGGGCACCGTCTCCGGCTCGAAGATCACCATCGCCACGTCGGCGAACGACACGCTCGACCTGGCGCCCGCCGGCACCGCTCTGTCCACCATCCAGAACGAGCTGACCCAACCACTGGCATCCGGCACCGGCAGCAGCAGTTTCAGCTCCGGTTTCGAGTCCACCGACCCGCCGCTGACCTGGACCGACACCGTAGACACCACCGGCGGCGGCAGCTCCAACGTCACCGGCATCTGCTGCGGACTGACCGGCCCCGAACTGGGCATCCGCACCGCAGAGACCGAGCACACCGGCAGCAGTGCCCTGATGTACTCCGGCTCCGCACAAGGCGGCAGCACCGACTACGCCTACCTGAAGTTCTACGACCTCAGCGGCAGTCCCCTGGCCATCGGCAACGCCAAGACCCTCAGCTACTGGATCTACCCACAGAGCAACGCCACCAGCACCTGGGTACCCGCAGGCTCCAACAACAGCACCTGCGTCGCCATCGACATGATCTTCACCGACGGCAGCACCCTGCGCGACTCCGGCGCCACCGACCAAAACGGCAACCGCATCCACCCCGCCTCCCAGTGCGGCCACCTGACCCTCGACACCTGGAACCACGTCACCGTCAACCTCGCCACCAACAACGCCAACAAACAAATCAACCGAATCCTCGTCGGCTACGACCACCCCAACTCCACCGGCGGCTACCGCGGCTACATCGACGACCTGACCATCAGCTGATGCTCAACGTCGGCCAGTAGACGATCGAAAAGCAGGGATTCATCGCGCCGCTGCCGATCACACCGTCGCATTTGCCTCGATATTCAGACACTTCGACAGCGTGATCGGCAGCGGCCGTTTCGTCACGGGCGACGCCGACGCCGCTCTTCTGTGCATCGTGCTACAGCGCCGTACGAACCCACTTGACGCGGCGGCGGGCGACAGAGACCTGTGCGAGCAGGAATCAGACCGCGGTGATGGTGTACTCGTTGTTGGTGCTACCGTTCTCGGCCCACATGACCGTGGCGGAGCCGACGGTGGAGTTGCCGGCGCCGTCCAGCGCGGTGTTGGTGCCGCGGTTGACGATGTGATATCTGCCGTTGCCAGCGGGGTCGAGCTTCCACTGCTGGTTGTTGCCGCCGTTCCACGGCGCCTGTAGGCAGGTGGCGCCGTTGGCGGTGTTGCCCCAGCTGTCGGCGACCATGCCGTTGGTGTTGTTCACGATCTTGTACCAGCCGCCGCCCAGCGGCACGAACTGCCACTGGAGGTTTGTGCTGCCGTTGTAGCTCCACTGCTTGAGCCCGGAACCGGACGGCACGCTGCCACCGCTGTCAAGGACCAGGCCAGTGGTCACGTTGGCGACCTTCACCCAGCCGGTCGGGATCGGGGCGGCGTTGAGGGTCGGGATCTGGCCGCTGAAGGTGAGTTTGAATACGTATGCAAATGCATTGAATGGCGGAGTGGATGACGGCATGTTGATGTGTAGGCCGCCGCCGTCCTGGTAGTAGTTGGTCAGGTTCGTGTACTGCCCGGCTGCGTTGTTGATCAGCTGGACCGAGACCAGGTTGCTGAGATTGATCTGGTTGGAGCCCAGGGTCGTGATGGTGGTGGTGCCGCCCTGCCAGCCGAGCGTGGTGGCGTAGAGCACCGTGTTGTCCTGGGTGCGGGTGAAGCGGATGTCCTGCGGCGTGCCGGCCTTGGGTCCGGCGAACGATCCGCCGCCCATCGCGGTGGGGCCCTCGCCGAAGGTCGACCATGCGCGGGTGGCATAGATCGCCTCGCCGAAGCGGCCCAGCCAGTCGCCCATCCCGAGCAGCAGGGCCTGCTGGTCGGACGGGATGGTGCCGTCCGCCATCGGGGCGATGTTCAGCAGCAGGTTGCCGCCCTTGCTGGTGTGGTCGATCAGCGAGTGCAGCATCGTCTTGGAGTCGTACAAGGTGATGCCGGTGACATAGCACCAGGTGCTCGGCGAGACGCTGTCGTCGGTCAGCCAGTAGGGGGTCACGATGCCGCCCGCGCCGCCGCGTTCGTAGTCGAAGACTTCGCCATTGGTGTCGAAGCCGTCCTTGTACGTGGCCACCACGTCCTTGTTCCAGGAGACGGCGGCGTTGTAGTAGTCGGCGAGGAATTGCAGCCGGTAGGACTCGGTGACGTTGCTCAGGTCGAAGTCCTGCCAGATCATGTCCGGCTGGTAACCGGTGATGACCTCGTGCAGCTTGTTGTACCAGAGCTGCGTCTCGGTGGTCGTGCCCTGCTGTCCGAACAGGATCTTGAGATTCTGGTCCGTCTGTGCGGGCACGTACTGGTAGTAGCCCAGGTAGTGGTAGGCGTGGTGCAGGGAGCACATGAACTTCAGACCCTGAGCGCGGATCGCCTGCGCGTGCTGCGCGAGCAGGTCGAGCTTCGGGCCCTTGGCCACCGAGTTCCACGGGTTGACCTGGCTGTTCCACATCGAGAACCCGTCGTGGTGCTCGGCCACCGGCCCGGCGAACCGGGCACCGGCCGCCTTGAACAGGGACGCCCAGGCGTTCGGGTCCCAGTTGCCGCCGGCGCTGGTCGGCTTGGGCGCGAACTGCGTCCACTGGCCCGCCTTGTTGTACGCGCCGTTGATGAAGTTCTGGTAGCCCCAGACCGACGGGTCGCCGTAGGTGGCGATGTGGTGCTGGTTCTCGGCGGAGCCCGAGTTGTACATGTTGCGCGGATACCACTCGTTGCCGAACGCCGGGACGCTGAAAGCGCCCCAGTGGTAGTAGATGCCGAACTTCGCGTCCTGGAACCAGGCGGGCGCCGGCGGATGCTGGTCCACCGACGACCAGCTCGCGCTGTAGCTCTGCGGACCGGCGTTGGCAGAGGCCTCGGGCGCGAAACGCAGCAGGCCGAAGGCCGTCGCCACGCCGGCCGTCGTCAGCAGCCTGCGGCGGCTGATCTGGAACCCGGGCGAAGAGGAGGACGAGGACATGGCGGAATCGCCTCTCAGAGGTCTGAGGGTGTGGTGGGGCGCAGGCCCGGGCTCCCGGTGACCGTGACGGGGAGCCCGGACCTGGCCGGCTTCAGCGGGGGCGGCGGATCAGCCGAGGGTCCACTGCTGGTTGCTACCGCCGTTGCACGACCACAGCTCCACCAGGGTGCCGTTGGCGGTTCCGGCGCCGGTCACGTCGAGGCAGAGGCCTGACTGGACGCCGGTGATGGTGCCGTT
>NZ_DASYZI010000303.1:0-2050 GCF_035946395.1 Actinocrinis sp. | reverse complement strand
CGGGTTCTCGGCGAAGTCCTGCGGCACCTTCTTGTAGACGTCCCTCATCCGGTCCAGCAGCGGCCCCATCCAGCTGCTGCCGAGCTCGACCACCGCGACCTTGAGGCCCGGGAACCGGGACAGGACGCCGTCACAGACCAGAGCGGATACCGCGTCTTCCGCGGGCCGGGTGGCCTGGAGCAAGCGGAACGCGACCGGCGTACCCGACTTGAACGGGAGCATCTCCGCATCGGCCCCCGTCCACTCGTTCACGTAGCGGGCGTAGCCGCTGTCCGAGCCGTGCATCACGACGAGGATTCCGGCCTCGGCGACCTTCGCCCAGAAGGAATCGAATTCCGGCAGAGCGAACGACCGCGGCCCCCGGTACCCCGGGACCGGAGCGGGGCGGATCAGGACTGCTCGCGCCCCGCGCTCAAGCGCCCACTCGAGTTCCTGGATGGCCCGCTCGACGATCGGCAAGGTGATCACCGGCGTCGCGAAGATCCGCTCCTCGTAGTCGAACGTCCAGGTCTCGTGCATCCACCGGTTCAGGGCGTGGATCGCGGCGTGCGTGAGCTCGGGGTCGTCACGCATCCGCTCCTCGAGCAGGCTGGCCAGGGTGGGGTACAGGAGCGTCCGGTCGACGCCCAGCTCGTCCATCACCTCGAGACGCGGCCCCGGCTCGCGGAAGGCCGGGAGGCAGCGTATGGGCTCGCCATAGATCTCCCGGCGGGATCTGCCCTCCGGGTTACCCCGGCGGAAGTAATCCTCCTGGGCGCCCGGCCTGGCCACGATGTCGAACGTCGGGTTGGGGATGTACTCGCTGATCTGGCCGCGCACGGCTATCTTCGTCCGCCCGCGCACCTCCACGTACTCGATCGCGCCGCGGTAACGGTCCGGCAGGAACTTCGTGAATGCCTCGCGGGTCTCGTACATGTGGTTGTCAGCATCGAAGAGGGGAATCCGCTGCATCGGTTGGACCTCCTGCGGGCCGAGGCGTGGATCGGGTGCGGCGCTGGCCGGCGCGGGCGAGGGCAGCTCCCCGTAAGAAGGTGAGCGTTCAGTCAGCTGAGTCGGATCCTATGTGGCGGCCCGGGAACCGTCAATGAGGATCGGTGACCGTGCCTGCGATCTACCGCATGGCATCCTGATGGCGTGAGCCGCCCTCGAGTGACCGTAGAGAGCGCACCGCCAGCTCGCAGGCTGCCCGCTGAGGTGCGCAGGAGATCGATTCTCCGGGCAGCTCGCCGGGCCTTCAGCGAAACTGGAGATGCGAACGGTACGACCATTAAGGTCATTGCCCAATATGCTGAGATCAGCACGGGGATGATTTACCAGCTATTTGAGAGCAAGGAGCAGTTGTTCCACGAGGCCGTGGTGGAACCGCTCCGGGAGGCGGTCGATGAGCTCGTCGCGGCGGCGGAGATCGTCGACCGGGACGAGCCGCTCACGCCAGAGCGCCGGCTACAGACCCTGAACGGCCTCTACCGGCAGCTGGTCGCCACGCTCAGGGAACTGGCTCCCCTGCTGGGACTGGTGCTCTTCGGCGACCCGCACGTGGCCGAGCGTTTCTACACCGATAACCTCGCGGTGGCCATGGACCGCCTTGGCCAGGCCTGGAGCGAGGTGGAGGCACGGCACGGGCGCACCCTGGAATCGCCCGACATCACCGCCCGGGCCGTCATGGGAACCGCCTTGATCCTCGCCCTGGAAAGCCGCCACGGAAAGGCCTTCAACCGGCAGCGAGCCGTCGCTGCCGCCAGCACCGGGTCCCTCAACGGCTTCTTCCCCGCCAAGCCGGCCGGCGACCACTACCCCTGACCGCCTCGTTGACTGCGAGTGAGCGCTCATATAGCTTCGGCTCATGCCGACCGAGAAGATCGCAGTGCGGATCGACGGTGACAAGCTCGAGGAGCTCTCGCTGAGCTACGAGGTGATCGGTGAGGCCGGCCGGACCTGGGCGCTCACCCCGGGAGGCCGGTTCAGCAGGGAGTACCCGGGCGTCCGGGAGCTGGCCGTCGCCCTGGCCGAGCTGGGCAACCGGGTACTGATCTACGACCGGCCCAACACC
>NZ_DASYZI010000302.1:0-3092 GCF_035946395.1 Actinocrinis sp. | reverse complement strand
CGAGGTTGCCCGCCGTCAGCCCGCTGTTGGCCAGCTCGATCTGCGGCTGTCCCTGCTCGCCGAAGCTCACCGACTGCCCGGCGGTGATGCCCGACGTCGACACGCTCGCCGTGTCCGCAGCGGATCCGGTGTTCGTGGCCGGTTGGATCTGCGCGCTGGTCCCGTTCACCTGGACCGCCGGCCAGTCCACGTCACTGTTGCCGGTGTTCGAGACGGCGCCGATCACCTCGGCGTTGCCGCTGGAGGGGTCCACGACGACCCACACGTTGTTGACCTTCATCGCGCCCGCCGTGCCCATACCCGCGTTGGGCTTCACGGCGACGGACGCGGAGTCGAAGCCGGCACCGCAACCGGCGGCCAGCGGCGCCACCGCCGCCAGAACGGCAGCGACGGCCAAGCCCGCACGGCTCCGGCGAGAGGGCGTCGACCGGCGGGTCGTGCTCGGGGAGTGGAGGCTGCTCACGGTCGGTCAAGCTCCTTGGCGCGCGACTGGTCGGACAGTGTCGGTCGGACTGTGTTAGTCGGACGGTGTCGGTCGGGCAGTGCTGCCTGGAAAACACACAACCGGACCGAGCCACAGCGTACTGACCGCCCTTGCCGACTCCTCACCCGAGGGGCCCAAAAGCAAGATGGTGCTACGAGCCAGCCGGAAGCAGGCGTGACCGTGCTCGTCACGGCGCCGTATGACTGCATGATTACTGCACGGCTGTACGCACTGTCGCCGCCTGACGATCAGTCAGTAAGTTCAGTGTGCCGCGGGCAGCAGCATCGCGACCGCGGACGCGATGAGGGCGGCCAACAGCACCACGGCGATGGCCGCACGCGGCGAGCCGAGTACGTGCCCGACCCGGGCCATCAGGTCCCGGCGGCGTGTCCACCGTTCTTCGCGCAGATACCTGCGCACGTCTCCGGTCAGCTCTCGCGGATCATCAGGCGCACGACACTCGGCATCGCTGATCTCGGTCCCGTCCGGCCACCGGCCGATGACGGCTTCGTCGTGTTCGTCCCGCTGGTCGTCCCAGCCGGGCTCCGGGCCGCCTGATCGCCCACTGGCGTCCACCGCGTGCTCACCCCACCTGACGTGTGCGAAGAGCCGACTTCTGCTTCAAGCCTCGAGGTCATTGTGCGCCCGCCCCGCGCCCCTGCACAGGGGCGGGCGCGCGCGGACGCGGAGCGCTCCCGGAGAGCCGCCGGGAGCGCGCGGAAAACCGCCCGCTGACGCCCTGACCTGGGGCGAGTACGGTCCGTTGACCGTTGTCAAGTGTCCTTCACCCGCCTGACCTGCGCAAACACCCTTCAGAAACTCGCCTGGCCGTGTTATCCTGGATGCCCACGGAAGGGGTACGCATCACATGACGTTCAAGGTTGGCGAGACCGTCGTCTATCCCCACCATGGGGCCGCTCTCATCGAGGCGATCGAGACCAGGATGGTCAAGGGCGAGGCGCGCCCCTACCTCCGGCTCAAGGTGGCCCAGGGCGACCTCACCCTGATGGTTCCCACCGACAAGGTGGAATATGTAGGCGTCCGCGATGTGGTCGGCCAGGATGGTCTCGACCGCGTGTTCGAGGTCCTGCGCGCCCCGCACACCGAGGAGCCCACCAACTGGTCCCGGCGGTACAAGGCCAATCTGGAGAAACTGGCCTCCGGCGATGTGATCAAGGTGGCCGAGGTCGTCCGCGACCTGTGGCGCCGGGAGAAGGAGCGGGGCCTGTCCGCCGGCGAGAAGCGGATGCTCGGCAAGGCCCGCCAGATCCTGGTCAGCGAGCTCGCGCTGGCCGAGAACACCAACGAGGACAAGGCCGAGACCATCCTCGACGAGGTGCTGGCCTCCTGACGGCTGCCGCGCGACCCGAACCCCGACCGTAACGCGATGAGCACTCCCCCCGGCGGGACGGCCGCGATCGTCCCCGCCGCGGGCCGTGGCGAGCGCCTGGGACCGGGCGCTCCCAAAGCGCTGCGCTCAATCGCCGGTATCCCGATCCTGGTCCACGCGGTCCGCTCGCTGATCTCCTGTGAGCGGGTCGGTTTGGTCGTGGTCGCCGCGCCGCCGGACGGCGTGTCCGAAGTCCGCGATCTGCTGCTCCCGTTCGGCGAGACCGTGCAAGTCGTCGCCGGCGGTGATACGCGGCAACGCTCCGTCGCCCTCGCCCTGGACGCCGTTCCCGAAGAAAACGACATCGTCCTAGTCCACGACGCCGCGCGCGCCCTCACACCGCCCGCACTGGTCACCGCCGTGATCGAGGCGGTAGCCGCAGGCTGTGAGGCGGTGATCCCGGTACTCCCGGTGGCCGACACGATCAAGGCGGTGGACTCCTCCGGGACGAACGTCACCGCGACGGTAGACCGCTCGTCCCTGCGCGCAGTGCAGACCCCGCAGGGTTTCCGCCGCTCGCTGCTGGTCAAGGCGCACGCATCCGCCATTTCCGCGGACACGACGGACGACGCGGGCCTCGTCGAACGCCTCGGCATTCCGGTCGCGGTCATTCCCGGCCACACCGAGGCCTTCAAGGTCACTACTCCTTTCGACCTCATTCTGGCCGAGGCCGTCTTCGCCGCCCGCGCGGCGAGGCACCCAGAGGAACCCGGTGCCTGACTTCGCCGCGGCGCCCGATTTCAACCCGGCGCCCGATTTCAACTCGGTGCCCGATTTCATGCCAATGTCTGATCTTCCGCTCATCGGTATCGGCGTGGACGTCCACGCCTTCGGTCCGGACGTGCCGCTGCGGCTCGCCGGGCTCGACTGGCCCGGCGAGACCGGACTGGCCGGCCACTCGGACGGCGACGTCGTGGCACACGCGGCCTGCAACGCGCTGTTCTCCGCAGCCGGCCTGGGCGATCTGGGCTTGAACTTCGGCACCGACCGGCCGCAGTGGCGCGGTGCCTCCGGAGTCGCGCTGCTCGCCGAGGCGGCCGGTCGGGTGCGAGCCGCCGGATACCGCATCGGCAACGTCTCCGTGCAGCTCATCGGCGTGCGCCCGAAGCTCGGCCCGCGCCGCGCCGAAGCGGAAGCCGTGCTGTCCAAGGCCATGGGCGCCCCGGTCCGGGTCAGCGCTGCCACCACGGACGGGCTGGGTTTCACCGGCCGCGCCGA